>JAYTNO010000174.1:0-8961 GCA_043748275.1 Flavobacterium sp.
GGTCAAACTGGTTCAAGCCTTTGGAATAGTACTATTGCAAATACTCAAGCCTTTAATTATTTAGATTTTAGTATTGGTTCTATAAATGGTCTACCAAGCAGCTATGGAGTTATTGGCATATCAACACCTAATGGTTATCTTGAAAACCTATCTGAAGGTTGGGGTGCATTTTATGATTTTTACCCTGCTATCGCACCAAGTACAATTTCAGAAATCACAATTACATTTGTTGATCTTTAAATATATATAATTAAATATGAAAAAAATATTATTTATAGCATTGTTAGTTTGCGGGATGCAACTACAAGCTCAAAAAACGTTCAAACTTTTTAATTTAACTGCTAATACAGTTACAATTGATGATTTAGTAACCAATACTGGTACAGCAGGTGCTTTTCCTCAATTCCATTCTAAACCAGGTGGACCTGTAAATATTGCACCATTTGGTAGTTATACATTAACTACAACAAACCTAACTCGTTTTCCATTTTTCTCTCCAACAAGTGTGCCTACAATCAATTCTTGGGAAAGAGCAACTTCAGCAACAAGTAGTACTGTAATATCAAGCACGGTAGCATTTCCTTTAGGTGGAATTCAAGTTTTTTACTGGATACAAGTAAGGATTGGATCTAATACCAAACATATTGGAATTCCAGCTTCTGGATATACACAATCTTTAACCAGTAATGGTTGGACAGCAAGTTATACTCAAACTGGTACAACAGCTGCACCTATATACACCGTTACAATACAATAAATAATTTTAAAGACTGATGGCTTTTGTCATCAGTCTTTTATAAATCATTATTACTATGAAAAAAGCAATCCTTTTAATTTTAATTAGTCTTTCTGCTTCAGCACAAAATTTTAATTTTCAACGCAGTTGGGGTACCTATTTTGGAGACGAACGATTTTTTCTCAAAGATTCTAAAACAGACAAACAAGGAAACTTATATCTTGTCGGTGTATTTATTAATGGAACAAGTACAACACAACCTCTATTTTCAACCCCAAACAGTCTTCAACCAACTTTTGGTGGTGGTGATTCTGATGGATTTATTGCCAAGTTTAACAATTTAGGGCAACTCACTTGGGCAACCTATTTTGGAGGAAGTGATATTGATCTTATCGAAGGTGTTGATTTTGATATATCAGGCAATGTGTATATTGTTGGCGCTACCCAAAGTTCAAGCAACATTGCAACGATAAACACAAACCAAACAACGCTCAATGGCATAAGCGATTTTTTTATAGCAAAATTTAATCCTACGGGGACATTACAATGGAGTACCTATTATGGTGGGTCAGAAGGCGAAGGATATGATATTAATAATCCGTTTAGTTATGAAAATAGAATTTTTATATCCCACGATAACTCCAATAACTTTTATATAGCTGGATACACTTTTAGTCAAAATTTAGGCACATTAGACACTTTTCAACCTACTATAAATCAATCGAATCAAGTTATTGCAAAATTTGATAATGATAGCAACCGTATATGGACTACCTATTATAGCTTTAATGGAAATCGTATGCTTGCTTTAAAAGCAACAACTACTGCCTTATATGTTAGAGGTCGAATAAATAACTGTAATCCCTCATTCCCTACTGACAATAATTATTATGGCTCTGCTAATGGTTATCAACCAACCTCTTTAAATTGTTTTAACACTTTTTTGTCAAAATTTACTAGTACAGGTCAAAGAGAATGGAGTACTTATTATGCAGAAAACAATGGTACATCAAGAAAATCTCTCGATGTATTTGAGGATAAAGTATATTTTTCCGGAACAAGTTCAAGTAATTTAGTTACAACTTCTGGCGTTTTTCAAGAATCAGCGGGTCAAGAAAGACCTCCCTATTTAGTGCAGTTTACAGAAAACGGAACACGAGATTGGGGTACTTATAACGGTTCAAATACAGGATTTCCTGCATTCGGAGGAAGTTACGATGCAAATTATACTTCTATAGATGAATCAGGTGGAATTTACCTAAGTGGAGTAACTTCCTTACATAGTAATTTTGCAACTACTGGTGCATATCAAGCTAATCTAATTGGTCAAACAGATGGTTATGTTTGCAAATTTGACAACCAAGGACAAAAAATTTGGGGTACATATTACGGAGGGAATTTGTTTGAATATGATATGATTATGCAGCCATCCAATAACAATAATTTTTATGTAGTAGGTACTTCATCAAGTACAACGGGATTAACAACACCTAATTGCTACCAACCCAGCATTTCAACTTATGATATAGATAATGGCACGCCGCAAAACATTTTCATTGCCTATTTTACTCCTAGACCACTATCAACCCAAACTTTTGAAACATTAAATATTTCACTTTACCCAAATCCTAATAATGGTAATTTTACTATTTCGTGCAAAAACGATTTTCTAGTAAACTCAAATTTAGAGATTTTTGATATTTTAGGAAAACGGTTGTTTCAACAAAAGTTGTACAAAAATGAAACAGTTATCAATCTTATAAATTTTTCAAAAGGAATTTATATTACCAAAATAACTAAAAATGATACTGTTTTAAATTCTAAAATTAGTGTAGAGTAAAGTAATTAAAACAAGAATTCAACAATTATCCTGAAAAAGCAGTTTTAAAAGACATTAGAAAAATCAATTAGCTTTTAACTTTTTATTTGGATTAGTTTCATCATTTGTTGCGCTATATTTGTATTTCACAAAATAGTTCTATGGCACGATTCAAAGAAAACGATTTACCAAAAGCAAAACTTAATGCTAGTTCTATTGGTAAAGCACTTTTAATATTCAAATATGCTGGAAAAAACAAATGGAAATTCTATGTAGGATTAGTTTTTCTATTATTAACTGGTGGTACAGCATTGGCTTTTCCAAAACTAATGGGAATGCTCGTAGATTGTGTAAAAAATAAAGATATCGCTCAAGCAAATTCTATAGCTTTAGGATTAATAGGAATTCTATTTTTGCAATCTTTCTTTTCTTTTTTTAGAGTTTCATTATTTGTCAATTTTACTGAGAATACTTTAGCCAATATTCGATTGGCATTGTACAGTAATTTGGTCAAATTGCCCATGACTTTCTTTTCTCAAAAAAGAGTTGGAGAATTAAATAGCAGAATAAGTTCAGATATAACTCAAATTCAAGACACGCTTACGACTACAATTGCGGAGTTTTTACGTCAATTTATATTAATTATTGGTGGAGTCATTTTGTTAGCTACACAAAGTTATAAACTTACCTTAATGATGCTTTCTGTAGTTCCTGTAGTAGCAGTTGCAGCGGTTATTTTTGGAAGATTTATCAGAAAATATTCGAAAAATGTACAGGATAAAGTAGCAGAAAGTCAGGTAATTGTCGAAGAAACCTTGCAAGGAATTAGTAATGTAAAAGCCTTTGCCAACGAATGGTATGAAATTGCACGTTATAAAGGGAAAATTCAAGAAATTGTAACTATTGCCATCAAAGGTGGAAAATATCGAGGTTATTTTGCATCTTTTATTATTTTTTGTTTGTTTGGAGCAATTGTAGCAGTGGTTTGGTTTGGTGTTACTTTGAGTATCAATGGCGAAATGACTGTTGGTCAATTGATTTCGTTTGTATTGTATTCTACTTTTGTAGGTGCTTCCTTTGGTGGTATTGCAGAATTGTATGCCCAAATTCAAAAAGGAGTTGGTGCAACCGAAAGGGTCTTTGAACTATTAGACGAAACTCCAGAAAAAATTAACTCAACTCATGTACTTATTACTGAAAAAATAAAAGGAAATGTTGCCTTCAAAAATGTGGCATTTTCATATCCTTCAAGAAAAGAAATTCAGGTTTTGAAAGACGTGAATTTTACAGCCAATTTTGGTCATAAAATTGCAATTGTAGGAACAAGTGGCGCAGGAAAATCAACTATTTCTTCACTTCTTCTTCGTTTTTATGATATTGATGGTGGTCAAATATTGATTGATGATAAAAGTATTTATGAGTATGATTTAGAACAACTTCGTGGCAATATGAGTATTGTGCCACAAGATGTGATTTTGTTTGGTGGAAGCATTCGTGAAAACATTGCATACGGAAAACCAAATGCTACCGAAGACGAAATAATGATTGCAGCCAAGCAGGCCAATGCTTTTGAATTTGTAAATGGATTTCCAGAAAAATTTGACACTTTAGTTGGAGAACGTGGTATTAAACTTTCAGGCGGACAACGCCAACGTATTGCTATTGCACGTGCTTTATTGAAAAATCCAAGTATATTAATATTAGATGAAGCGACTTCTTCATTGGATAGTGAAAGCGAAAAACTAGTACAGGAAGCTTTAGAAAATTTAATGAAAGGTAGAACGAGTATTATTATTGCACATCGACTTTCTACTATCAGAAAAGCAGATTCTATATTGGTTTTGAATGAAGGTAAAATTACTGAACAAGGAACACACAAAGAACTACTTGAAATTGAAAACGGAATCTATAAGAATTTGAGCAATTTGCAGTTTAGTGAGTATTAAAATAATGCTTAAGATTTACAGATTTTTTTATTTTATTTAAATCTGTGAATCAGTGGCTAATTAATTTTTTCTAAATTCTTTATTTACTCTTTCTTCTATCTCTTTCTATTTTCAATAAATTCAATTCTCTACTGGTTTGTCCTGCCACTGAAGTGTTTTCTTCAGCACGACGAATCAAATAGGGCATCACATCACGAACAGGTCCAAAAGGCAAATATTTAGCTACATTAAATCCGTGAGCTGCTAGATTGTAACTGATATTATCACTCATTCCGTATAATTGTCCAAACCAAATTCTACTATCACTTTTAGAAATTCCGTTTGCTGCTTGCATTTCCATCAACTTATACGAACTTTCTTCATTATGAGTTCCAGCAAAAATGGACATTTTATCAATATGTTTCATCATATAATTAATAGCAGCATTGTAATTATCATCTGTAGCTTGTTTAGAAGCACAAATTGGTGTAGGATATCCTTTTTCTTCAGCACGTTTGTGTTCTTTTTCCATATAAGCACCACGAACTATTTTCATACCAATGTAAAAACCTTCTGCTTTTGCTCTTTCGTGCAATTGTTTTAAATACTCTAAGCGATCCCAACGATACATTTGTAAAGTATTGAAAACAATCACTTTTTCTTTATTGTATTTGCACATCATTTCTTCAACCAAATCATCAGCAGCATCTTGCATCCAACTTTCTTCGGCATCAATTAGCAAGGCAACATCTTTTGAGTGGGCAGTTTTGCAAATAATTTCAAAACGTTCTTTTACTTTATTCCACTCTGTTTGTTCTTCTGCAGAAAGTGGTTGCTTCTCTCCTACTTTTTCATACAAATCTAATCTTCCTAATCCTGTTGGTTTGAAAACGGCAAAAGGAATTGCTTTACGTTCTTTGGCAAATTCAACTGTTTTTAAAGTCATTTCTAAAGCAGCATCAAACTGCGCTTCTTCTTCCTTACCTTCTACAGAATAATCTAGTACAGATGAAACGCCTTTGGTGTACATTTTATCAACAACAGACAAACAATCTTCTTCGTTAACACCACCACAAAAATGGTCAAAAACAGTAGCACGAATCAATCCATCAACAGGTAAATGGGCTTTGAGTGCAAAATTAGTAACTGCAGTTCCAATTCTTACCAAAGGTTCATTGGCAATCATTTTGAAAAGAAAATAGGCTCTATCTAATTCGGTATCACTTTTTAAAGAGAAAGCAACTTGAGTATTGTTGAAAATTTTATCCATTTATATAAAAATAGTCTTTAATTATGTAAAAGTATTTATTTTGAATAAAAATCTAAGGATAAATACTTGAAGTGCAAATATAATGAGAATTTGATAATTTCTAATTTGAATTGGCTATTCTTTTTATCATTCCGTTAAAAATAAAAAAATGAAAAGGTAACATACTAAACCAATACAATCTACCAAAAATTCCTTTCGGACGAAAGGTAGCAATTTGATGCAAAACATTATTTTCATCGATTCGGAATTCGAGCCAAGCTTCACCAGGAACACGCATTTCTGCAAAAAGTAAAAGCCGTTTATTTTCTTTATCTGCAAGCAAAACCCGCCAAAAATCTAAAGAATCACCATTGTCTAATTCTGATGGACTAGTTCTACCACGACGCAAACCAACACCTCCAAAAAGTTTATCAATAAAACCTCTTAGTTGCCACATCCAATTGCCATAATACCATCCTTTTTCTCCTCCAATAGACCAAATATTTTTTAAAACTTGATCTGTATTTGCAATCGAAACACTCTTACTATCCTTTAAACATCCGTAATTAGGAATCTGAATATAATTAGACAAATTCTTTTTAAATCGGCTACTTGCTAAACTATCTTTCCAACTAGAAATTACTAAATTCTGTTCAATTTTTTCAAATGCTAATTTTATGGCATCAACATAAGAAATTGGTTTTATATGCAACATTTTTTGCAAGCGATTGTCTTTACAAACTACTTCAACTTTCATACTATCGACCAAATTCATAGCTAATTTATAGGAAGTTGAAGTAACAAAATACAACCAATAGGATGATAGTTTGGGAGTCATTATCGGAATAGTAATTATTGCCAACTTGATGCCTCTTGTTTTTGCATACAATTGCATCATTTGTTTATAGGTAATTACATTTGGGCCACCAATATCAAACGATTCGTTGAAACAATCTTCTCGGTTTTGTACTCCAATTAAATATTTTATTACATCTCTAATTGCAATAGGTTGCGTGTTGGTCAAAACCCATTTTGGCGTTATCATTATGGGTAGTTTTTCGCATAAATCACGAATGATTTCAAAGGAGGAACTACCCGAACCTACTATAATTCCTGCTTTTAAAACGGTAAGATTTGGTTTACCTCCATATAATATTTTCTCAACATTGTTTCGAGAAAGCATGTGTTTTGATAATTTAGGATCATTTACTATTCCGCTTAAATAGATGACTTGTTTAATATTCATATACTCAGAATAGCGATTGAAAATTTGAGCAGTTTTGGCTTCCATTTGATCAAAAATATCTGTTGAACTCGACATCGAATGGATTAAAAAATAAGCAATATCTATAGATTTTGGAGAATTTACGAAATTTACTTCGTCAAGAAAATCAACTTCCCAAATGGTTATCAACGAAAGTGTATGTGTATCAAGTGCTAATCTACTTTTATCCCGAACGGCACAAACAACTTCGTGTCCTTGAGAAAGTAGTTCTGGAAGTAATCGTCTGCCAACATATCCGTTAGCACCAGTTAAAAGTATTTTCATATTAATTACTTTAAAAAGTTAATTATTATTGAACCATAAGTTTCTGAAATTTCTATTTTTATCATAATCGTTGGCTTGTTTCTCAATATTAAAATAACGATTTCCTCTAGGATCATTACCTACACCAGCAAGATATGCCCAATTTCCCCAATTGCTACAGACATCATAATCAATAAGTTGTTGTTCAAAATAACTGGCGCCATATCGCCAATCGAGCTTTAAATCATTGCACAAATAACTAGCTACAATTTGACGACCACGATTGCTCATAAATCCAGTATTTTTTAGTTCTATCATATTGGCATCAACAAAATCAACTCCCGTTTTGCCGTCAATCCAGTTTTGAAATTCAAGTATATTATGTTTGGTTACTAAAACACCTTTGTCTTGAATTCCCGCTTTTTGAAAGAATTTTGAGTTGTACTTTTTCATCATAAACCGGAAATAATCAGGCCACATTAATTCAAAAATTAACCAATAGGTAGATTCGTTTGCACCAAATTGTAATTCGTATTTTTTTAATTCTTGACCTATAAATCGGGGTGAAATACACCCTAAAGCTAGCCAAGCTGAAAATTTTGAAGAATAATCTTCACCAACCATACCATTTCTAGTTTCTTTGTATTTTGAAATGGATTTAGTTTCAAAAAAATAATGATTCAATCTTTTTATAGCTTCAGTTTCTCCACCTTTAAATTGAATTGCTGCTCGCTTGTCTATTGATGTAAATGTTAAATTTAATTCTTCTAATGAAGGTAATTTAAATTCTTGAATATTTGGAGAATTGATACCAATAGGTTTTTCAAAAGCGACTCTAATAATAGCATCTTTTTCAGTTTTTTTCCTAAAATTACTAAAAACATCTGGAATATCTTTGATAGAAAAAGGCAAATCTTCCGCGTGATATAGGGTACTTGTACTAAAAGTTTGAAATTCACATTTCAATTTAAATAATTCTGATTGTACTAGTGCTTCCGTTTGTTTTTCTTCATAACAAACTTCCCTTTTTGCAAACACTTTGTAGGCTTTGTATTGTTCTACAATTTTAGGAATTTCAATCTCAGGTTTTCCTTTTACAACTATTAAACCTGATCCAATTGTTCTTAAATTTGCATCTAAATCAATCAATGATTCTAATAAAAATTGTGCCCTAAAATTCCCTGTTTTTTTAAATCCAAACGAAGATGTTTCGTATTGAGATTCATCAAAACAGTAAACGGGTATAATTTCGTTGCTTTGTGCAATTGCTTTGATAAGTGTTTCATTATCGTGTAAACGTAAATCTGTTTTAAACCAAACGATAGCGGTTTTCATAATTTTTAGTCTTAAAGTCATAAAGTCTAATGTCATAAAGTCTCGTTTAAAAAATCAAATCCAATTATAGTTTGGGCTTTTGACTTTGGCCTTTATAACTTTCGGCTTCTATAATTGATTTATATTTTTTAAGTAATAATCAGCTTGATTTAATAAAGCTGATTTATCTTCGGGTTTCATTTTTCGCCAAACGTTATACATCATTCCTATTCTAGAATTTTTTGCCAATTTGGCTTCGTTTTTGTCATAAAAATTCCAATATAAACTATTAAAAGGACATGATTTGTCACCAGTTTTTAAAGCTTTTTTATAAAAACAAGTTCCACAATAATGACTCATTTTATCAATATAAGAAGCTGAACTTACATA
>JAYTNO010000175.1:0-8957 GCA_043748275.1 Flavobacterium sp.
GAAAAAACCAGTTCCAATTATAGAAAAAGCAATTCCGTAATAAAATAATTGTTGTGGCGCAAAAGCAATTAGCAAATTACCAAGAATCATTACAATTCCGCCAAAAAATAAAGATTTTCTGAAACCTAAAATTTTATCTGCAAAAATTCCACCTATAAAAGTAAATGCATATACAAATGCCTGAATTGCTCCGTATTGTAAATTTGCTGCGTCATCTTTCAAAAGTAATTGGTCTACCATAAAAAAAGTTAAAACGCCACGCATTCCATAAAAGCAGAATCGTTCCCACATTTCTACTGTAAATAGATACCAAAGTTGTTTTGGATATTTTCCTTCAAAATTTTGAATTTGATCTAATGTTATTTCTTTTTCCATAATTAATTAATTCCGTGGACTTTCATTACTTTGTTTAAATTTTTTACTAAGGCAAACATTAATATTGTAGCAAATAATAACAATCCGAAGTTTACCCAAAAGAAATTGGCTTTATCGTCATAAGTATCCCACATACTTGCTAAAACCCCAGATAATTTATTTCCTATTGAGGTTGATAAAAACCATCCGCCCATCATTAATGCTGTAATATTTTTTGGAGATAATTTAGAAACTATCGACAATCCCATTGGACTGAGAAATAATTCTCCAATGGTTATAATACCATAATTGGCAACTAACCACCAAACAGATACTTTTTCCGTTCCATTATTACCAATATGAACTGCTGCAACCATCACTAAAACCGATAAAGCTGAAATAAGTAAACCAAAAGCAATTTTTGTTGGCGTTGAAGGTTCTTTTTTTCTGCTTCGTAAAAAGGTGAAAAAAGCAACTACAAGTGGTGTTAAAATAATAACCCAACCCGGATTGATTGATTGGCTTAGATTGGTTGCCCATATACTTATTTTACTGTTTTCTTGTGGTATTTTTTCTTTATGAACATTTCTAAAATAGACAGGATAATCAACTACTTTTTTTACTTCTCCATTTTCCTTTTGAAGTCTAAAACTTGCATCGTATAATTCGGTTGTGTCTTTTTTATATTCTATTTCTTTGGATAATTTTAAGTTGCTAAAAACCGCTTGTGTTGTTCCAGTAATTTCTCTATCGGTATAACGATCAGCCCAAGTTGTTAATGCCGAACCGTTTAGTTTAAATACAGCCCAAAACAAAATCACTACAGCAAAAATGGACAATAAAGCACCGATTGGTCTTTTATCTTCTGCTTTTGCTTTAAAGTATAAACTACCATAAAAATATACAATTGGTAAACAAGCAAAAATAAAAGCATCTGTGCTATCTGATCCAAAAATATAACTATTAGGGTTTTCATCAGAAGTTACTCCTTTTATAAGCCAACCAATCACTCCAAATACAACAGACGGAAGAAGTATAAATAAAACTATTTTTGAAAATGGCATATCACCATCTTGAATTCCTTTTTTATCCGTTTTATCTCCATAATGTTTTGTTCCTAATAAAAAGACTAAAACACCAATAAACATTCCTAAACCTGCTGCCATAAAAGCATATTGCCAACCTAAAAGAATTTGTAAAGCAGCACCAAAAAAATTACAAATAAAAGCACCTACATTTATTCCCATATAAAAGATGTTGTAGCCTTCATCTTTCTTTACTTTATATTGTTCTTCATTATAGAAATTTCCTAGTAGTGTAGAGATGTTTGGTTTGAAAAAACCATTTCCTACAATTACTAATGTCATTGCAAAGTATAGCATTGGCAAACTATGAATTCCCATCATAAAATACCCGACACCCATCATCAAACCTCCAATAACAATTGATTTTTTGTATCCTAAATACCTATCTGCAACTAAGCCTCCTATAAATGGAGTTAAGAAAACTAAGGCGATAAAAGTTCCGTATAAATCAGAAGCTTCTTTTTCTGACATTGCAAAACCTGCCTCGACATCTTTTAGATATAACGTAAAAATTCCGATCATTAAATAATATCCGAAACGTTCCCACATTTCAGACAAAAACAAAAAAGGCAGTGCTTTAGGATGACTTTTCCACATAATATATTGTTTTAAAAAACAAACCTACAAGGATTTCTTGTAGGTTTGAAAGATATAAAAATATTTTTAAAATCAATTATCTGTTTTCAACTTCAAGGTCTACAACTTCAACATGATCATTATGCATTCTTTTTTCCAACCAAGAACTTAAAACGAATAATATTGCAGCAGCTGTTCCTGACATGATGATAAACAACACGAAAAACTCGTACAAATTTGTAATTTGAAATCCTAAGAAATGAGTTGCACCACCTGTTCCATCTTCTCCACCAGGAATTAATGCACTTAATGTTCCAGCAAATTTATTAGCAGCAGCATTAGCCAAGAACCAAGTACCCATCATTAATGAAGATAATCTTAATGGCGCTAATTTTGAAACCATTGACAATCCAATTGGTGATAAACATAATTCTCCAATAGTATGAATTACATATAAACCAATTAACCACCACATTGATACTTTTTCTCCTAATCCTAATCCTTTAACGGCAATTGCAATTACAACATATCCCATAGCAACTAAACCTAAACCTATTGCCATTTTTTTTGGCGAAGATGGTTCTAATTTTCTAGCGTATAAAAATCCCCAAACTATAGTCATTATTGGAGCTAGTGAGATAACTGCTAATGGATTAACAGATTGAAAATAAGAAGCTGGCATTTCCCAACCAAAAAGAGTTCTTTCTGTTTGTCTGTCTGCAAATAAAGTTAATGATGCTCCAGCTTGTTCAAATGCACCCCAAAAGAAGATTACAAAGAATGCTAAAATAAAAATTACTGTAATACGTTGTGTTTCAATTTTAGATAAACTTTTATCACTAAAAATTAAAATTGGCATTGCCACCATTGCTCCATAAATGAAATAGCTAATAATATCTACATCACTTTGGAACATTTGTTTGAAATTCAACATAAAAAAGATAATGGCAATAGAACCAATTATCATTCCAATGCTTTTTGCATCTAATTTTTTTACTGGCAAACCAATGTGTTTTCCTTCTTCAGAAATAAGATATTTTTTTTGACCAAGAATAAAAGCTACCAATCCTAACAACATTCCTATACCAGCTGCCAAAAATCCCCATTTAAAATCCATAGAACCGCAAACTAAAGGCGAAAAGAAAGCTCCAAGGTTTATTCCCATATAGAAAATGGTGAAAGCACTATCAATTCTTCTATCGTTTGCTGGATACAATTGCCCTACCATTGTAGAAATATTTGGTTTAAAGAAACCATTACCAATAATAATTGCCGTTAATCCCATCCACATTAAAGAAACACCACCATTAACACCTGCCGAAGCACTAAAAAACATAAAAAACTGACCAATTGCCATTAATAATCCACCAATGATAATACTTCTTCTATTTCCTAGAAATTTATCACATAAATAGCCTCCTAATAATGGTGTTAAGTAAACTAATCCAGTATAACTACCATATATTTGAGAAGCATCGGCATCTTTCATTAATAATACTTTTGTCATAAATAGAATAAAGATGGCTCTCATTCCATAATAACTGAATCGTTCCCACATTTCTGTGAAGAATAGGAAGTATAATCCTTTTGGATGTCCTGTTTTTACTGTTGTTTCACTCATAATATTTAGTTTAGTTTAGTTTTTAAAGTTTTTCTTTTATAAAATTGGTCATTTTGTTAGATAATTGAATTCTTATTTCATTTTTTGAATCCAATTTTTGTTCTTTCATTTTGAGTTGCAAGTTCCTTATTTTCTGTCATTAAAAACTGAATAGCTTCAAAAACATCTTCAAATTGACTGTCATATTTCATTTCTAAATCTTCTATTTGACTTTGAATATTTTCAACATTTAATAACGTTCGTCTTAACGCTACAAAAGCTCTAACAATTGCAATATTCATTTTTCTAGCTTTCGGGCTTCTCAAAACACTTGCTAACATTGTAACTCCGTGTTCTGTAAAAGCATATGGTAAATATTTTCCAGTTCTGTTTTTTGGCAAATTCATCATCACAATTTGTGATGATGAAGATGTCATCACAGATTGTGATGACATCTCTTCCCAATCTTCTTTTGTTAACCTAAACATAAAATCTTCAGGAAAACTTTCAATATTTCGTTTAATAGCTTGATTCAAAACGCGAGTTTCAACTTCATAAAGTTCGGCTAAATCAAAATCAAGCATAACTTTTATAGCGTTTATCTCATAAATTTTATTTTGAATTGTTGCTATTTGCATTCTTACAACTTCTCTTTTATAAAATTGGTCATTTTATTAAACAATTGAATTCTTGTTTTTCCTCCATAAATCCCATGATTTTTGTCTGGATAAATTTGTGAGTCAAATTGTTTATTAGCTTGAATTAATGCTTCTGTCATTTGCATCGAATTTTGCAAATGCACATTATCATCTGCCGAACCATGAATTAATAAAAAGTTTCCTTTTAATTTATCTACATGATTGATTGGCGAATTTTCATCATATCCGCTTGCGTTTTCTTGAGGCGTTTGCATATATCTTTCGGTATAAATGCTATCATAAAAACGCCAATTTGTTACTGGAGCTACTGCTATTGCCATTTTGAAAACATCTGCTCCTTTCAAAATACAATTGCTTGACATAAACCCACCATATGACCAACCAAATATTCCAATTCTAGATTTGTCTACAAAAGCATAGTTCCCGATAACTTTGGCAGCATCAATTTGATCCTCAACTTCAAATTTTCCTAATTCTTTTTGAGTACATTTTTTAAAATCTGCACCTTTAAAACCAGTTCCTCTACCATCAACACAAGCCACAATATATCCTTTTTGAGTAAGCATCATAAACCAAAAATCATCGGAAGAATTCCAATCATTGTTAACTTGTTGTGAACCCGGACCAGAATATTGATGCATAAATACAGGATATTTTTTTGAGGGATCAAAATCTTTTGGTTTCATAATCCAAGAATTAAGCATATTCCCTTTTTCAGTTTTTAGTACAAAAAACTCTTTTGAAGGCAAATCATATGCTTTCAATTTGGTAACCAATGCTTCATTGTTTACAATAACTTGAACTTGTTTACCCGTTTTTGTATCATTTAAAGAATAAATTGGAGGATGATTGGCACTTGAGAATGTATTGATATAATGCTGATAATTCGGGCTCAAAGTAGCAGAATTGAATCCTGATTGAGTAGAAAGTCGCACTTTGTCTTTTCCATTAATTCCAATTTTATAAACATCTCTATTGATAGAACCATTTTCTACAGATTGATAGTAAATTGTTTTTGCTTTTTCGTCAAAACCATAATATGCAGTGACTTCCCAATTGCCTTTTGTAATTTGGTTTTTTAATTTTCCGTTTTTATCATACAAATAAATATGGTTAAAGCCATCTTTTTCTGAAGTCCAAATAAAGCTATTGTCTTTCAAGAAAGTCAAATTATCTGTAACATCAATATAAGCATTATCTTTTTCGTTCATAACTACTTTTGCAGCACCAGTTGTTCCGTCAATAAACAATAAATCTAAATTATCTTGATGACGGTTTAATACTTGAGCACACAAAACATTGGCATCATTGGTCCATTTCATTCGGGCAATATAAAAATCTGTATAATTGCCTAAATTGATTTCTTTCTTAGTTTTCAAATTCAAATCATAGATATTCAAAGAAACTAACGAATTCTTTTCTCCAGCTTTTGGATATTTGAAAGTTTCAATTGTAGGATACAAATCTTTATGAAAAATAGACATTGAAAACTCTGGAACTTCCGTTTCGTCAAAACGAATAAAAGCAAGTTTTTTACTATCTAAACTCCAATCAAAAGCTCTTACAAAAGCAAATTCTTCTTCATAAACCCAGTCCGTTATTCCGTTAATAATACTGTTTTTCTTTCCATCAGTAGTTATTTGCGAAGTACTTTTAGAAGCTATATTATATACATAAAGATTGTTTTCTTTTGCAAACGCAATTTTCAATCCGTCTGGCGAAAAAGTGGGTTCTTGCACTTGCTCTAAAACACGAGTTAATTGTTTGGATGCAATATTGTATAAAAAATAATTGGCTGTAAACGAGTGGCGAAAAATTTGATTGGTAGCATTGGCCAATAATATCGATTGTTCGTCAGGACTGAAAGTATAACTATCGATTCCGTCTTCAAGTTCTTTAAAATCTTTTGTGTTTATAAGTGTGTTGATTTTCTTTAAACTTGCAAAATCATACAAATCAATTTGCATAGTTCTCGTAGAGCGATCAAAATTTAAAACGGTGTATTGATTGGTATTTTTTAGTGATTGCAATTCATCCATTCCTTTAGATCGAAAAGCACCAGTATAAATATCTTCAACAGTAATTTTTTGTTGCGCTATTGCTGATATAAAAAGCAAAAAAAACACAGCACTTAGTTTGATTGATCTCATAAAAATAAATTGAATATAAAAACTGTCAATTTTAGTGAAAAATTTACAAATAATGGCAATTTTTTATGTTAAATGCATTTTTTATATTTCTAAATGCAAATGAACAATAAAATTGAAACTGTATCTTTGCAAAAATTAATATTTCAATTGTTTGAATATGAATAACCTTGTTTCTGGATTTTCAAAATTATCTAAAGAAGAAAAAATCAATTGGATTGCTACTGAATATTTTTCAAGTCCAGATGAAGCTATTGCTATTATTAAAAACTATTGGAATTCGGATGCAAAAATCCAACAATTGCACGATGAATTTATAGAAAACACTATTACCAACTTTTATTTGCCACTTGGTGTTGCCCCTAATTTTCTTATCAACGGAAAAAATTATACTATTCCGATGGCAATTGAAGAAAGTTCGGTTGTTGCAGCAGCGGCAAAATCAGCAAAATATTGGAGTACTCGTGGTGGTTTTAATGCCACTGTTCTCAACACAGAAAAAATAGGTCAAGTTCATTTTATTTTCAAAGGTGAAACTCAAAAACTAGAAAAATTCTTTAAAGAAATCAAGAATAAATTCTTTGAAGCTACAAAAAGCATCACCAAGAATATGCAAAAAAGAGATGGTGGTATTCTTGATATTGAGTTGAGAAACAAAACAAATTTGATTGAGAATTATTACCAACTGCACACTACGTTTGAGACAAAAGATAGTATGGGAGCCAATTTCATCAATTCGTGTTTGGAGCAATTTGCAACTACATTAAAAGAAGAAGCTCAAAATTATAATGCCTTTTCGAAAACTGAAAAAGAGTTGCAAGTCATTATGAGTATCCTTTCTAATTATGTTCCAAATTGTATTGTTCGCGCTGAAGTATCATGTAAAATTGAAGAATTAGCAGAAAAGAAAATAGAAAATCCGAGAGAGTTTGCCGAAAAATTTATTCAAGCCATACGCATTGCAGAAGTTGAACCTTTTCGAGCAGTTACACACAACAAAGGGATTATGAACGGAATTGATGCAGTAGTTCTTGCTACAGGAAATGATTTTCGTGCAGTTGAAGCCGGAATTCATGCTTATGCTTCAAGAAACGGTAGCTATTCTAGTTTAACTCATGCAAAAATCGAAGATGATATTTTTAGTTTTTGGATAGAAGTTCCTTTAGCTTTAGGAACTGTAGGTGGTTTGACATCATTACATCCTTTAGTAAAATTATGTTTAGAGATGTTAGAAAAACCATCTGCAAAAGAGTTGATGCAAATTGTTGCCGTTGCAGGTTTGGCTCAAAATTTTGCTGCCTTAAGATCATTAACCACTACTGGAATTCAAGAAGGACATATGAAAATGCACTTGAATAATATTATCAATCAGTTTGAAACAACTGATGAGGAACGAGTTACAATAAAAAATTATTTCAAAGAACATGTAGTGTCACATTCTTCAGTGGTGACTTTTATAGAAAGTTTAAGAATAAAATAACAAGCTTCTCGAGACCGACAATTATTATGAAAAAAACGTTCTATAGCAACGGAAAACTTTTAATTACAGGAGAATATCTTGTGCTTGATGGTGCAAAAGCATTGGCATTACCTACTAAATTTGGTCAAAATTTAATTGTTGAACCAGGAAACAACCAAACTATTTATTGGAAAAGTTATGATCAAGACAATAGTATTTGGTTTGAAGACACAATAGCTTTTGAAGAAATTAAAAACAAGTCTGTTACTGATAGTCAAAATATCAAGAATACTTTAATTACCATTCTTCACGAAGGATATAAAGTCAACCCTGATTTTATAAATAAAGCAGAAGGTTATCTAGTAGAAACTCATCTTTCATTTCCAAGAAATTGGGGTTTAGGAACCTCTTCTACATTAATTAACAATATTGCTCAATGGTTGCAAATTGACGCCTTTGAGTTATTGAAATTGAGTTTTGGCGGCAGTGGTTATGATATTGCATGTGCTCAAAACAACACTGCTATTATTTATCAACTGCAAAATCAAAAACCAAGAATAGAGAACATCATTTTTAACCCTGATTTTTCTGATAAAATATATTTTGTTTATCTCAACAAGAAACAAAATAGTAAAACTGCTATTGCAAATTATTACAGTAAACAAAATTCAATTGCTGAGTTTCTTCCAGAAATTAATAGAATAACAAAAGCAATTCTATTATCAAAAGATTTAGAAGATTTCTCAAAAGAATTACAAAATCACGAAAGTATATTGAGTCAAATATTGGAAACTCCAACAATAAAAGAAACTTTATTCCAAGATTTTAATGGCGTAATAAAAAGTCTTGGAGCTTGGGGTGGAGATTTTGTTATGGTTGTTTCAAAAGAAAATCCAACAGCCTATTTCAAATCAAAAGGGTATGAAATTAATATTCCTTTTAAAGAAATGATTCTTTAGTAAAAACAAAAAATCCCGACGAATCGGGATTTTTTTATATTTCAAATTTCAATATCTTAATAATTAAATTTTGATCTGTTGTCTTCAATATCAGCATTGTCTTTTAATGCTGGAATAA
>JAYTNO010000176.1:0-20505 GCA_043748275.1 Flavobacterium sp.
GACGTAAGAAATTCTTCGAATTTGCTCACTGTTTCCTTTACCTGAACATCAGATAAAACGGGATTTAAAATGAAAACAGTTTCATAATGATTCATAAAATGTGTAATTATTTGTTAATTTTTGCAAAAATACTCTTTTTTTTTAAATAAACAAGAAAAATCAATTTTTTATCGTTTAAGAGCAAAAAAAACCGTTTAATATTAGGTTGTATCGAAAAAACTATATATTTTTGAAGTTCCAAATCTATAATAAATAAAAATTATGAAACTAAATTGTGTTGTAGTTGATGATAGTTCCCTTCAGAGGATGATCATTGCAAAGTTAGTAAATAATCACCCAAATTTACATTTAATAGGTGATTTTTCTAATGCAATTGAAGCAAAAAATTGCATGTCGGTACATACCGTAGACTTAATATTTCTAGATATTGAAATGCCAGTCATTAGCGGTTTTGATTTTCTTGATGGATTAAAGACGAAACCACAAATCGTTTTTATTACCTCAAAGGCAGAGTATGCTATGAAAGCATTTGATTATGATGCAACGGATTACCTACAAAAACCGATTGCACTAGATCGTTTTAATGCTTCTGTAAAACGTGCTATGGATTTCCATATGCTTAAAAAAGAAAATCAAGAAGAAGATGGCGAACATATCTTTATTAAGAGTAATCTTAAGAAATTAAAAGTGTTCACTTCTAAAATCAAATGGATTGAAGCTTTTGGTGATTATGTAAAAGTAGTTACCGAAGAAGATAGTAACTTGGTGCTTTCTACAATGAAATCTTTTGAAAGAGATTTATCAAAAGATAAATTCATTAGAGTACACAAGTCGTATATTATTAATATCGATAAAGTAGAACGGTTTAACAGTAAATTTGCAGAAATCGGAATTACAAAAATACCTTTAAGTCGAAACAAGAAAGAAGATCTTGTTCGCGCGCTAGCAATAGCTTAATAAAAATCGACATTCACAGCTGTTTTTATAGCTCTGAATTGAGAAACCAACTCAAAACTATCCAGTATTTTCTGGATAGTTTTTTTTGTGCCTGGTAAAGATACTTTGTTTTGCGGAATTTTAATCAGTATTGTGCGAATGTATTCATTACGAATCCTACTAATAGCAGGTTCTTCAGGACCTAAAACAGGCATTTGCAAATTCTGTTGCAAGACTTGAAACAACCACATAGATCCTTGTTTCAACTTCTCATAATCTTTATGCTTTAATGTCAGTTTGATTATTCTATAATATGGTGGATAATAATAAATCTGTCTTTCATACAATTGTTCTTTATACATTCCTAAATAATCAGTGCGGGTTACTTGTTGTATTGTATTGTGATCTGGATTATAGGTTTGAATAATAACATTGCCCTGTTTTTCTGATCGTCCCGAGCGTCCTGCTACTTGTGTCATCATCTGATAACTTCTTTCAAAAGCTCGAAAATCAGGATGATATAACATTGTATCGGCATTCATTATTCCAACCAAAGTTACATTATCAAAATCTAATCCTTTAGCGAGCATTTGGGTACCAACCAAAATATCAATTTCGCGATTCTTAAAGCTATCAATGATTTTTTCGAAACCAAATTTGCCTCTGGTGGTGTCTTGATCCATTCGACCAATTTTAGCATTTGGAAAAAGACTGACTAATTCTTGCTGAATTTGCTCAGTCCCAAATCCTTTTGTAGTGAGATGAACACTTGAACAAGAAGCACAATGTGTCGGATTTCCCATAGAATAGCCACAATAATGACAACGCAATTGGTTTTTATGTTTATGATAAGTCAAACTCACATCGCATTGTTGGCATTGCGGCACATGTCCACAAGTCATACATTCTACAACTGGCGAATATCCTCTTCGGTTTTGAAACAAAATCACTTGTTCTCCCAAAGCCAAAACCTCTGAAATAGATTCAAGCAAAGTTTTGCTAAAATGCCCTGACATACTTTTTCTAAAATAAGCCTCTTTCAAATCAACCAATACAATATTGGGCATCATTACATTGCCATATCTTTCGGTTATGGTAACCAAGCCAAATTTCCCGGATTGTGTATTATAATAGGTTTCGATGCTTGGTGTTGCCGAACCTAAAAGTACTTTAGCCTGATGAGAATATGCCAAAACGATGGCAGCATCTCTAGCATGATATCGTGGTGACGGATCTTGTTGCTTAAAAGTTTGCTCATGTTCTTCATCAACGATTATCAATCCTAAATTTGAAAAAGGTAAAAACAAAGCCGACCTTGCTCCAATTACAATTTGTGCTTTGTCTGATTTTTCTAAAACTTGTTTCCAAACTTCTACGCGTTCGTTGTTGTTGTATTTAGAATGAAAAACGGCTACTTTATTTCCGAAATAATCTCGTAATCGGCTCACCAATTGTGTAGTTAAAGCAATTTCAGGCAAAAGATATAAAATTTGTTGCCCTTGTTGTAAATATGCTTCGATGAGTTTGATATAAATTTCTGTTTTTCCACTCGAGGTTACACCGTGTAACAAACAAACTTCTTTTGTTTCAAAATGCGATTCAATTTCAGAAAATGCTTGTTGTTGCGCTACACTCAATATTAATTTTGACTCATTAATTTTTCCAGAATAATGAACTCGATCTTCTTGAATATAATATTCTTCAAATATTAATTTTTCGATAAGTGATTTAATTACAGATGAATTAGATTTACTCACTTCGAGTAATCGTTTTACAGAAACTGGTTTTTTTTCTGAAGCCCGAAGTTGAAAATAATGCAAGACTATTTCTTTTTGCTTGTTTGCATTTTTTAAAGTTTCTAATAAATTAGTCAATCCACTATCTTCATTATATTGGGATTGTAATTGTATGTATCGTGTAAGTTTGGGTTTATAGATTTCTTGTACTTCTTCTTCTAGCACCAATACTTTTTTATCTATTAGTTTTTGAATTATCGGGAAAACATTCTTTTTATTTAAAATCGCAATAATATCTTGAACTTTTAATGACGATTGTTGTTGTAAGGCTTTTAGAATCAAATATTCATCATTATTCAAAGTGTTTTCATCAACAAAATGTTCATCAAGATATTGTATACTAGTTTCACTTTCAAGCAATAGTGCTGATGGCATTGCACCACGATAGACATCACCAATAGCACACATATAATAGGATGCAATCCATTGCCAATGAGCAATTTGTATTTCGGTTACAATTGGTTTTTCATCAAGAATCTGATGAATTTCTTTGGCTTCGTATAAAGTAGGTTGGTTTTGATGAGTAGCTATAGCCAATGCAGTGTATATTTTGCTTTTACCAAAAGGTACAGCAATGCGCATTCCATTTTTTATAAAATGAAATTCGGCTTCAGAAACCCTATAAGTAAAGGTTTTTGAAAGCGAAAGCGGCAAAATTACTTCTACAAAATGCATTTTGGAATAGTGATGTTTGTGATTTGGAAAAAGAAATGAAAACAAAAATAATAATAAAATCTATTTCATTCGAATCCAATATTGCGTTCTCCCAAAAAGCGATATTCCTATGTATCCTCTCACTTTGAGTTTGTCTTGATTTTCGAGTGTAATATAACAAGAATATAATTTTCCGTTTTTAGGATCTAAAATTTTTCCTTTAGTATATTCATCTCCAACTTTAGTTAATCCTTTTATAACGGTCAAACCTAAAATAGGCTTATTACTATCTTCACCCGAACATTTTTCGCATACTCGATTTCTGTTAACTGGATTTAGAATTTCTAATACTTTGCCATAAACTTTATGGTTTTTCTCAAAAACTTCAACAATAGAAAGTGGTTTACCCGTTTCATCGTCAATGGTTTTCCATTTGCCAATTACACTATGACTTTGTGCAGAAGTAGCAATACAAATTAAAAATAATATAAAAAAAATAAGTCTGTTCATGTTGTTTCATTTGTTGAATTACTATTACCAATCTAGTGCATTTAACTTTGCTTCTGCTTTTGTCTTTGTTATTGACATTGTTATTGACTTTGCCATTGCTATTGAACTTGATGTTCGTGCTTGGTTTTTAATTTACTAATAGAAGCATTCAATTCGAATCCTAAAAGCAGAATCATACAATTCAACCAAATATAAAACATCATAATTAATAGTGTACCAATAGAACCATATAATTCATTGTATTTTGAAAATCGAATAACCCAAATCCCGAAAACATAGGAAGATAATATAATTAAAATTGTGGTAAACACTGAACCTATCGAAATAAAAGCGCGGTTTTTGTCGTGTTTGGTGCCAAACTTAAAAAGTATAGAAGAAGTAATTAAAATCATCAAAATAACAAAAACATAACGTCCTAAAATAATAAGCGGTATTCGATCGCTCAACACGTCTTGTATAATTGTTTTTTGGATAAAAACTTCAAATACAACTATTGCAGCAACCGTGAATAACAAAAGAAATGACAATAGCAATGACATCCCTAAAGCTACAAAATATTGATGAAAAAAGCCTCTTTTTATAATAATATGTTTAGAAGTTTCAAATCCACCAAGAATGGCATTCAAACCATTGGCCATTAAAAAAATCGATAAAATAAAACTCGTAGAGGCAAGTTTAGTATGACTATTATTTAGAATATCATTGATTATGGTAGCAATTGCATCAAAAGTTTGTGGTGGAACTCCTTCTTCAACAAAATTCAGAAAGTCTTGTTGAAAACCCTCAATGGGAATATAAGGAATGAGATTTAAAATAAACAATGCAAAAGGGAATAAGGCCATAAAAAAACTAAAAGCAATAGCTCCAGCACGATAAGATAAGGCACCTTCAAAAATACCTATACCATACAATTCTAATAAATCATAAAGTGATAAACCTTGTAACCAAGGTAATTTGACTCGTTTGAGTAAACGAGCAATGTTCCTTAATATCGGAATCCTACTTATTGAAGCTTCAATTTCTTTAGACATTTTATAGGGCTTTCAAACTCAAATCCATATTATAAACCGAATGAGTTAAGGCACCAGATGAAATATAATTGACACCACATTCGGCATAATGGCGAATGGTTTTTTCGTTAATATTTCCCGATGATTCTGTCAAACATTGTGTGCCTATCATTTTAACGGCAGTTTTAGTAGTCTCATAATCAAGATTGTCTAACAAGATACGATAAACCCCTTCACTTTGCAAGATTTCTTCAACTTCTTTTAAATTTCGAGCTTCAACAATAATTTTCAAATCGAGTTGATTTTCTTTTAAAAAAGCTTTGGTTTTTGCAATAGCAGGTGTTATGCCACCAGCAAAATCATTATGATTGTCTTTGAGCATCACCATATCATAGAGTGCAAATCGGTGATTTTCTCCTGCTCCAATTTTCACTGCCCATTTTTCGCAAGCTCTAAAACCAGGTGTTGTTTTTCTGGTATCCATAACTTTAGTGGCAGTACCTTCTAAAAGTTGTACATAGCTATTGGTTTTTGTAGCTATAGCCGACATGCGTTGCATAGCATTCAAAACCAAACGTTCGGCTTTTAGAATAGATTGTGAACTTCCAGAAACATGAAAAACAATATCACCATATTTTACTTGAGCGCCATCTTCTATAAAAGTTTCAACTATTAATCCAGTATCTACATACTGAAAAACCATTTTAGCAAAAGCCACACCTGCAATGATTCCTTCATCTTTGACCAATAATTTTGCTTTTCCTTGTGCAGTTGCGGGTATGCAAGCTAGCGAACTATAATCGCCTGGTCCAACATCTTCTCGAATGGCATTTGCTATTATAAGTTGTAATTCGTTTTGAAACTGAGCTTCTGTAATCATATTGATATCAAATTGAAAGGCTAAAATAAGATTTATTTCGGGGATTTAAAAAACAAACGATTCAATTTATTAACTATTTTTTGTATGTTTATTGGGATTTTAGTTAGATAACTTAAAATTTAGTTAAATAACTATAAATATAGTTGCGTAACTAAAAATATAGTTATAAGTTTGAATTTTAAATTCAATACGATGCAAAAATTAACTAATAAGGAAGAAGAAATCATGCACATTTTATGGAAGCTCGAAAAAGCTTTTGTAAAAGAAGTTTTGGCAGAAATTACCGAAGACCAACCGCATTACAACACACTTTCGACTATTATTCGAAATCTTGAGGAGAAAGGATATGTTGCTTATCATGCTTTCGGAAACACTCATCAATACTACCCTATTGTCACTAAAGAAGACTATAGAAAACGGTTTATGAATACTGCAATCGATACCTATTTTAATAATTCGTATAAAAATATGGTCTCGCATTTTGCCAAAGAAGAGAAAATTTCTGCAGCAGAATTAAGAGAAATATTAGCAATGATCGAAAAACAATAACGCAATTCTTGTGCTTATGGAAACTATTATTTTCTATCTCATCAAATCGAGTGCTTTAATTGCCGTTTTTTTTACTGCCTATTATTTTTTGCTTAGAAAAGAAACTTTTTTTCAATCTAATCGATGGTTTTTATTATTTGGATTAATAGCTTCTTTGGTTTTGCCTTTGATAACTTTTCAGAAAATAATATGGGTTGAAACGCAATCAAACATTACGTATTGGACCTCAATTCCATCACAAATTCCAACACAATCTGCATCCTTTCACATCAATTGGTTTTTGGTTTTTGCTTCTGTTTATAGTATCGGTTTTTTTATATTATTATTTCAATTTGCATTAGAATTCAAAAATTTATATCTAATTCTAAAAGGCAAAACAATAAACAATCAAAACGATTTCAAATTAATTGATGTAACTGAAAATAGATCGCCATTTTCTTTTTTCAATTATATTGTTTTCAATTCTAGTCTGTATCATCCCAACGAACTGGAAAATATTCTGCACCACGAAAAAATTCATTGCCAACAAAAGCATACCATTGATGTAATTCTATCTCGCTTTTTTTGCATCTTTTTTTGGTACAATCCCTTTATTTGGTTGACACACAAAGCTATTTTGCAAAACTTAGAGTTTATTGCCGATAGTGAAGCTTTAAAAAAAATAACAGACAAAAAAGGCTATCAATTTACCTTATTAAAAGTAACAACACACGATCATTGTGTTGCCATTACCAATCATTTTTATCAATCATTAATCAAAAAACGAATCGTTATGTTAAACAAAAATCAATCCCAACAATGGAATTCCTGGAAGTACTTCTTAATCATTCCAGTACTCGCTGCATTTATGTTCTATTTTCAAGTAAAAGTAATTGCTCAAGAGCGTAATCCTCAATCAAAAAGTGTTACGCACAATAGTCAAGAAACCCTACAAGTGGTAGTTGACAAAAACACTTCAGACGAACAATTGCAACAAGAAACCAAGAGAGTAAAAGAACAACACGGAATTAAACTAAAATTTTCTAAAATAAAAAGGAATTCTTCTGGCGAAATCATTGCTATTAAAGCCGAATACAAAGACCAAAATGGAAAAACAGGAATAACTCAAGTAAAAAGTGACGAACCTATTCAACCACTTGTTTTTTTCAAAAAAGATAATGGTGCCTTAGGTTTCGGAAACGGAAAAGACGCAAAAAACAAATCGTTTCATTTTTCTATTACAACCGATGATGAAAATGAAGATATGGCTGCATTACCAGATTTAGAGGATATTGAAGCTCCTGAAACACCAGAAGCTCCTGAAGCTCCAGAAGCACTAGAAGCTTTACATCTTTTGAAAGAAAAAAGAATACTAATTAGAAATCAAGATAACAAAGAAGGTAAAATGTCAATCACAATTAATGGTGAAACAATAGACATCGATACCGATAAAATTTTAGCTGAAGTAGAAACAGAAATCAATAAACTTGATTTGGATAAAATTACTTCTGAAGCATTAGAAAAGGCAAGTATCGAGATTAGAAAAAACAAACCCACTAAAAAGATAATCAAATCTATTATTAGAGAATCTAGAGCACAATCTGAGCAAGATAAAGCACAAATGAAGCGTGATATTGAGCAATCTGAAAATGACATCAAACAATCGATAGAAGATAGCAAACAAGCGGAAAGAGATTATGAACAATCAAAAAGAGAATTGGCAGAAACCAAAAGAGCTTTAGAACAATCTAAAAAAGAATTGGAAGCGTATAAAAAGAAAATGTCAAACAAATAGTTACTTAGTTTAGAAATGAAATGGCTGTCTTTGGGCAGTCATTTTTTTTATTACATTTGTTAAAAAAGGATAGATATGTATCGAATATTGGCCAAAGTAAACAAAATAGTTTTGCCTAGTTTTACCAAACAAAGACTTGATTTAGCCAAAGCCAGCAAATGGCAAATGGCAGTTATAGGTTGGCGTTATTTTGTAACTACAAGAGCATTAGACGAATAATGTTCAAATTTTAAATTGGATGTAAGAAATAAAATTATTTTTAAGATTTGATTTGCAAAATTATTTTAAATACTTATATTTGCACTCACAAAAATGGCCACGTGGCGCAACTGAATAGCGCACTTGATTACGGCTCAAGAGGTTGCTGGTTTGAATCCAGCCGCGGTCACTAAAGAATGAAAAGTCTGCAAATTTTGCAGACTTTTTTTGTATCAATAATTATCCAACACAGTAGCAATGACAGACTATTTTCTAGAAAAAGAATACCACCAAATTACTTTTCTAGAAGAGGAAGTCAACTTTAAAGAATTTGAGCAATGTGTGTTTACACAATGCCATTTTTCTCAATGCGTATTTGTAGCTGTTACTTTTATTGATTGTGTGTTTAATGATTGTATTTTTGATGGTGCCAAAATCAATTATGTTGCTTTCAGAACAGCTACTTTTAATCGATGTCAAATCAAAGATGTAAATTTTGCGATGTGTGACAAGCTTATTTTTGATATTGCCTTCAACAATTGTGTGTTAGACTTTTCAAAATTCTACACATTAAAATTAAAAGGTACCACCTTTAGAAACTGTAGTTTGATTGCAGTTGATTTTATGAAAACCGATCTTACCGAAGTTGTATTTGACAATTGTGATTTATACCGAAGCGAATTTGACCTTGCCATTGCCAATAAAGCCAATTTTAAAACCAGTTATCATTATACCATCAATCCCGAAAAAACAAAACTCAAAAAAGCGGTTTTTGCTTTAGAAGGAGTCAAAGGGTTACTAGCCAATTATGGTGTTGTAGTTACGGATTAAATCGTTTTTGCTAATGACTTGGACATATAATCGTTATCGTTGATATAGATAGCCTACAACTATTTGGAGCAACAATAAAACTAAAATTTCTAGCAAACGAAACAGTAATGTTTAACCCGCTACGCAAAGAGTTCCTATGAAAAGCTTCGCAAATGTCTCCTGACTTTGAGGAATTTTGGTCCTATGAAAAACTACGAAATTATTTGACGTTGTCAAATCTTCAATTTCCTGACATTGCGAAATTTTTTTATATTTGATGAAGTTTTAATTTATGAAAGAAGGCTATGCCATAAGAGATCAATCCAGAAATTCCAAAAGTTGACGTATTAAAACCATCATCTTTTGATAAATATATTAATCAATAATGGCTCAAAGTCAGGAGACTTTGCGCAGCTGGGTTTTTCTTTAGAAGGTGTCAAAGGATTACTGACCAATTATGGTGTTGTAGTTACGGATTAAATCGTTTTTTCCATTCGATAATCTTCCATCAAATATCCATTGCCTATTTCGATATCTTCTTCTTTGATGATGGTAAATCCTATTTTTTGATAAAAATGTAGCGCTTTATTGTAGCGGTTAACATTTAACGAAAGTTTTTTTGAATCGTGTTCTGAAGCTAAAGTTGCAATTCTATCTATCAATTGTTTTCCGATTCCTTTGCCTTGTATTTCGGGCAACAAATAAATTTTATGGATGCGAGTAACTGCTTCGTTTTGATAGTGATGTTCGATGGCAAAAAAAGCAACAGTTTTGTTTGCTGCTGTGACTACATAAAACAATTGTTTGCCTTGTATTTGTTGGGTCAAGGAAGTATCAGAATACATCATATCCATCATAAACTCCAATTGTGTGGCACTCAAAATAGCACCATAAGTAATGGGCCACGTTTCTTGTGCAATGCTTTGAATACTTGGAATATCGTTGACGGTTGCTTTTGCTATCGAAAGTTCCATAACAATTATCCGTGAATGCTTTCGCCTTTTCCGTAATTGGCAATTACAGAGGCTTCAAAATCAATCCATTCGCGCCAGCGTTTTTCAACATCTATGCCTTGACCATATTTTCGAGCATAGGTAATAAAAGTAGTATAATGTCCTGCTTCACTTTCCATTAAATCACGATAGAATGCAGATAATTCTTCGTCTTGTATGTTCTCTGAAAGCACTTTAAATCGTTCGCAACTTCTAGCTTCTATCATAGCCGAAAAAAGCAAGCGTTCTACAAATCCAGAAACACGACTTCCGGTATTGCTTCGTTTCATATATTGCGCCAATTCGCCTACATATTCGTCTTTACGTTCGCGAGCCAATGTCAAACCACGTTTTTTGATGATATCATGCACCATTTGAAAATGTTCGATTTCTTCTTTGGCCAAAGCCAACATATCACTAACCAAATCAGGATATTCTGAATTGATGGTGATGATTGTAATGGCGTTTGAAGCTGCTTTTTGTTCGCACCAAGCGTGATCTGAAAGAATTTCTTCGATGTTTTTTTCAACTATATTAACCCATCGTGGGTCAGTAGGTAATTTCAAACGTAAAACTGACATATGTTTTCGGAATTGTATTTTTTAAAGCCTCAAAATTACAACTTTTAGGAGAGTACTTCACTCCTATTGTAAAATTTTTGATCAATTCTTGAGTAGTATTAAATCAATTTTAGCAATAGAGGTTTTCTAAAACCTTAGATTAATAAATTATTTTCTATTTTTATAAAATCAAATTCAAAACTATGAAACAAAAGTTAGAACAAACCATGCAGTTGATGTTAGACAAAAATCTAATAACTGCAGCACAACTTCAAGAATTAAAAACCTATAACAGCCTGAATATATTTTCATTACATAATGAATTAAAAGCGTTGTTGTACCTTTCTATTCTGTTGTTTACTTCTGGAATTGGAATTTTAATCTATCAAAACATCGACAGTATTGGTCATACAGTTATTCTTGCCCTTTTGCTTCTCGTTACGCTTATATGTTTTTATTTCAGTTTTAAAAATGCCAAAGGATTTCAAAAGGAAATGGTAGTTTTTGACAATCCTTTATATGATTATTTAGTTCTGACTTCGGTTTTATTAACGTGTATTTTTATTGGTTATATTCAATTTCAATACCAATTATTTGGACAACATTATGGTTTGGCTACTTTAGTTCCTACTAGCATTGCTTTTTTCTGTGCGTATTTTTTTGACAATAAAAGTGTTTTGTCAATTGCTATCTCAGGTTTGGCAGCTTATATTGGATTGACCATCGATCCAAAATCAATTGTGACAATGTCTACAACTGCATTTACTTCCATTCGATATGCTGCAATAGCCTTGGGAATCGTGTTGCTACTTTGGAGCGAATTGGCTTCCAAAAAGCATATTAAAGAACATTTCAGTATCATTTACGTCACATTTGCATTGCATCTCATAAGTATTGCTTGTATAACAGCCATTTCTGAACCCTATTGGTATGTATATCTAGTATTATTAGCAGGATCAACGTATTATTTTTATAATATTAGTTTTAAATTACAAGCAACATCTCTATTTGTATTTACGCTTTTATATGCTTTTGTAGGATGCAATCAGCTTCTTTTCAAAGGGGTTGAATTTTTAGATATTTCTCAATTTTATGAACTTCTAATATTTTTAAGTCCATTTTATTTAGTTGGAGCTATCATTATCTTTATCAAATTAATTAAAAATTTCAATAAAAAAATAGACCATGATAGCTTACGATAAAACACTTTTAGAGGCCACTTCTTTGATTGAAGAGACTCAAATCCTAAAAGAAGCTGCATTCATCACCAACGAACAAGCGATAGCTCATTCTAAAGGATTAGCTACTTTAAAATCTCAAAACAATCTTTTGATTCGCATTGGATTTTTTATTTTGGGTGTCATTCTCTATGCTTCTATTTGTGGTACGTTGTCTTTGTTTACTATGAGTGCCATAGAAAATTATTATAAATTCCTATTTCTTCTTTTTGGAATAATCGGAATTGTAGGTGCAGAATATATGAGTCGTTCCTTGCATTATTTTGGTTATGGACTTGATGATGCCTTTGTTTTGGGAGCAATTATGTGGTTTATTGTCGCAATTGGAGCTTTTTCAAATGGAAATGAATTGTTAATTTGTTTTACTTTAGTATTAATTTCTGCAATCACCTATGGACGGTATTTGCACGCATATTCGGTTTTGTTATTGTGCATCGGTATTGCCGGTTGTGTTTTTTATAGTGCTTATAATTTAGGAACTATAGGCAAAATGATTATTCCGTTTGCTTTGATGATAACAGCTGTAATCTTGTATTTTGCATCCAAAAAAGGAGAATCCAAAATAATCTTATCTTATTTTTCAAAAGGCATTCCAATACTTTATGGATTTAGTCTAGTGTTGTTTTATGTTGCAGGAAACTATTTTGTGGTTCGAGAACTTTCAATAGAATTAATGGGAACCGTTATTCCCGCAGGAAAAGACATTCCGTTTGCGTGGTTGTTTTATGGGTTTACGATAGTCATTCCAATTGTTTATATTGTTTTTTCTCTTTTCAAAAAAGACCGAATCATGCTATGGATTGGGCTTTTGGCTTTTGCTTTTTCAATCTTTACTATTCGCTATTACTACCATCTAATTCCTGCCGAAATCGCACTCACCTTAGGAGGAATCCTCCTTTTTCTATTGACGTATTTTGCAATAAAAAAGTTAAAACACAACTCATCAGGTGTTACGTTTCAACCCGATCGTTTTCAAAACCAATCGTTTGCCAATGCCGAAGCGCTATTGGTGGCTACAAAATTCGGAATACATCCAGAAGCACCAACACCCGAAAACAACATTGATTTTGGTGGTGGCGGTTTTAGTGGTGGCGGTTCGAGTGGTGAATTTTAACTTTATTAATTCTAAGATTGCATTTTTCATCAATGAGAATTTTAATTTAAAAGAATAAATACTATTTTGGCTTACTTTTTGAATTTTACTTTCAAAACCATAAAAATCAATCATCATGAAATCAAAAATTACTTTAATCGTTTTGTTGTTTGTGTTAATCACTTCTTGTGGTGTTCGTCAAACACGAGAATCTATTGCTTCTGGTGACTATGATAATGCGATACAAAATGCTGTTTCGAGTTTAAAAAACAGAAAAGAAGCCAAAGGCAAACAAGAGTATGTCTATATGCTAGAAGAAGCTTTTGCTAAAGCTAAAGAACGCGATTTACGAGATATTAATGCTTGGTTTAAAGATGCCAATCCAGCCAATTTAGAGAAAATATTCAATGCGTATCAAGACTTGAACCAGCGTCAGGAAATGATTCGACCGTTATTGCCACTCAAATTACTCAAAGAGAACCGCAATGCCATTTTTCCTTTTGAGGATTATACCGATCAGATAGTGAGTAGCAAAAATGCTTTTGCCAAACATCTCTATGAAAACTCCAAAGCATTATTGATGACCAAAGACAAGATGAGTATTCGTCGTGCTTATGATGATATGGTTTATCTGGAGCAATTAAATCCTAGTTATAAAGAGGTCAACCAATTAATAGAAGATGCAAAAGCAAAAGGAACCGATTTTGTCAATGTCTACACCAAAAACGAAACCAATATGGTGATTCCTACCCGATTGCTTAATGATATGCTTGATTTTAGTACCAATGGTCTCAACGACAAATGGACCGTATACCACAGCAACAAACAAAAAGGGATTGTGTATGATTATGGTGTGTTAGTCAATTTTCGTCAAATCAACATTTCTCCAGAGCAAGTCAAAGAGAAAGAATATTACAAAGAAAAACAAGTCAAAGATGGCACCAAACCCTTGATAGATGCTAACGGTCATCCTGTAAAAGATGAAAAAGGAAATCCAATTCTTGTAGATAAATTCAAAACCATTAAAGCAACGGTTTACGAATTCAAACAAAACAAATCAGTGCAAGTAACTGCCAAAGTAGATTATATTGATTACAAAACCAATCAGTTAATAGAAACATTTCCGCTTGCCAGTGAGTTTGTTTTTGATCATATGTATGCCAAATACAATGGCGTCAGAAATGCTTGTGAAGAAAGTTATTATCCTAATTTTAACCAAAGAGCAGTTCCGTTTCCGAGTAACGAACAAATGGTCTATGATTGTGGTCAAGATTTGAAACTGAAATTAAAAGACATCATTGTGAGAAACAAATTCAGACGTTAAAGAAAAGAAAGGATTGATTATCTAAACTGTATGAGAAAAAATAACAAGCACTCATTTAACCATTAAAACCTTTATTATGAAAAAAATAAGCATCAAATATGGCATAATTTCAGGTATTATAGTAAGTCTTTTTATGATAACCTCCTCAATAATGCTTACTCAATATCCTGATAAGAAAATAAGCGAAATTATTGGCTTTATAGGGATGATAATTGCATTTTTGTTTATCTTTTTTGGAATAATGAAATTCCGAGATGAAGAAAATAACGGGAATATTACTTTTATAGAAGCTTTAAAAATTGGACTTATAATAGCTTCAATTGCTTCCTTTTTTTATGTAGTGGTTTGGCTCATTGAATATTACTTTTTCTTTCCAGATTTTATGGATAAGTTTGCCGAAATGAGTCTTCAGAAAATGAAAACTAGTGGAAGTACAGCTGCAGAAATAGCCGCCAAAACAGCAGAACTCAATAACTATAAAGAATACTATAAAAGCCCTATAATGATCGTGTTACTTACCTTAATGGAAATCTTTCCTTTAGGTTTTGTTGTTGCTTTGGTGAGTGCTTTAATCTTGAAAAGAAACAAACAGAATGATAATGTTATGTTATAATTGAATACGAACTTTAGTGTGTTGGTTTTAATTTTGATAATTTTGTATACATGTCTGCTATTTTACAAATAGATTTATAAAAAGAATAGTATTCAAAATACCTCAAACAATGAAACCACTTACTAGTACTGAAATTCAAACCGAATTAACTCATTTGCCCAATTGGATTTTCCAAGACCATGCCATCGAAAAAAAATGGGTGTTCAACGACTTTCTGCAAGCGATGCAGTTTATTAACAAAATAGCGGTTGTTGCCGAACAAAAAAAACACCATCCAGAATGGACCAATGTTTACAACAAAGTAACTATTAGATTATCAACCCACGATAGTAATGGCGTAACAACCAAAGATATTGCTTTGGCAAAAGCTATCGAAACCATTTATAAGCAAGTGAAATTTTAAAAACCTGTATGAAACCCATTCATAACTTCATCCTACTTTTTTTTATCGGATTAATCGTTTCTGCTATTCAACCTAAAGAATATTTTACTTGGTTCTTGGAAGTAGTTCCCGCTTTGATTGGTTTTGTCATTTTAGCCATTACTTACAAGAAATTTACGTTTACCAATTTCACCTATTTTTTTATTCTTATCCATTGTTATATTTTATTCCTTGGCGGACATTATACGTATGCCGAAGTACCTCTTTTTGATTGGATCAAAGAAACCTTTCACCAAAGCCGGAACAACTACGACAAAGTAGGTCATTTTGCTCAAGGATTTGTACCTGCTCTGATCATAAGAGAACTCTTTATTCGCAAAAAAGTCATTGCTAATGAAAGCTTTTTCAATTTTATTGTTGTAGCCATTTGTTTGGCCATTAGTGCCGCATATGAATGGATTGAATGGTGGGTTTCGCTAGCAACAGGAGAAGGTGGCGATGCCTTTCTAGGCACACAAGGCGATATTTGGGATACCCAATCGGATATGCTTACCGCAACTATAGGCGCCATTGTGATGTTGGTTGTATTGAGTAAAGCACAGTCTAAAGCTATACTAAAGCTTGAAGTTTTTTCAAATAAATAATCGCTACAATTAATCTTATTTTATATTTAAATTATTTTTTATCATTAGTGTTTTTTTAACCACATAGAAAAATAGTTTTTTTAAATGCATAATTATACTTTACTTTTCTTTCCATAAAAATACCCCCAAATAGTGTCTAACTTTTTGGGGGCAGTCTACAAACACTATGGGTTTTTTAATATATCTTTTTTAAGAGACTAAAACACAAACATCGCGCGTTCGCCCATCATTTCATTGACTTCGTCAGCAATTTGCTCAATAAAGGCTTCGTCTGTATGATTCATCAACACACGGTCAATAAAATCAACAATGGTTTCCATATCACTTTCTACCAATCCACGAGTGGTAATCGCTGGTGTTCCCACACGAATTCCAGAGGTAATAAAAGGTGATTTATCATCAAAAGGCACCATATTTTTGTTTACCGTTATTTCTGCTTTTACCAATGCATTTTCGGCTTCTTTTCCAGTAATATTTTTGTTGCGTAAGTCTATCAACATCATATGATTGTCGGTTCCTCCAGAAATCAAATTATACCCTCTTGCCATAAAAGCAGCAGCCATTGCTTTTGCATTTTTTTGCACCTGCATCGAATAATGAAAAAACTCATCTGTCAAACATTCGCCAAAAGCAACCGCTTTCGCAGCAATAATATGCATCAATGGGCCACCTTGATTACCAGGAAAAACAGCTAAGTCTAACAAATTAGACATCATACGCAATTCTCCTTTTGGAGTAGTCAATCCGAACGGGTTTTCAAAATCTTTCCCCATCAAAATCATTCCACCACGTGGGCCACGCAATGTTTTATGAGTAGTTGTAGTCACGATATGACAATGCGGAATCGGGTCATTCATCAATCCTTTGGCAATTAATCCCGCAGGATGCGAAATATCAGCAAGCAATAAAGCACCAACCGAATCAGCAATAACTCTAAAACGCTCAAAATCCATATCACGACAATACGCCGATGCTCCAGCAATAATCATTTTAGGTTGTTCACGAGTAGCAATCGCTTGAATTTTATCATAATCAAATTGTCCGGTTTCTGGTTCTACACCATAAAACGAAGGACTGTATAGTTTACCGGAGAAATTTACTGGCGAACCGTGAGTCAAATGCCCACCGTGCGACAAATCAAAACCCAATATTTTATCACCTGGCTTCAAGCAAGCAGAATATACTGCTGTATTGGCTTGTGATCCTGAATGCGGTTGTACATTGGCATAAGCAGCTCCAAACAATTCTTTGGCACGATCAATAGCAATTTGCTCGACTACATCTACCACTTCGCAACCACCATAATAGCGTTTGCCAGGATATCCTTCAGCATACTTATTGGTCAAGCATGAACCTGCAGCTTCCATCACTTGGTCGCTTACAAAATTTTCAGAGGCTATCAATTCAATTCCGTGAATTTGGCGGTCTTGTTCTTCAAGAATTAAGTCAAAAATAGTGGTGTCGTGTTGCATTTTTTTAGCTTTGAATTAAAAACGTGTCAAATTTACGAAAATCGTTTGGTAAATTAACATAATATGATATATTTGATAGATGAATTTTCAACAACAAATCAACACAACAATATGCCTATAACTGCTAATGATCCTAATAGAACTTCTTGGTTAGAAGTACCCGAAACAAGTGATTTTCCGATACAAAATATTCCGTTTGGTGTTTTTATTACCAAAGACGATGTCATCACCATTGGAACCCGAATTGGTGATTATGCTATAGATCTTGGGGCTTTGCAACAACTCAACTACTTTGAAGGAATCGAATTGACCGACGATATGTTTATGCAAGACACGCTCAATGATTTTATCTCTGATGGTAAAAAAACGTGGCGTTTGGTGCGCAATCGTATTGCTGATATTTTTGATGCCAACAATTCACAATTACGTGACAACAAGAAACACCGCGCAGTTGTAGTCTGCAAAGTGCAAGATGTAGAGATGCAATTGCCCGTTTTAATAGGCGATTATACCGATTTCTATTCTAGCAAAGAACATGCTACCAATGTTGGGGCTATGTTTCGTGATCCAGCCAATGCATTATTGCCCAATTGGTTGCACATTCCCGTAGGTTATCACGGTAGAAGCTCTACAATTGTGCCTTCTGGAATTCCGGTACACCGACCAATGGGACAAACCTTACCTAATGGCGAAACAACACCTGTTTTTGGTCCTTCAAGAGCCATTGATTTTGAACTCGAAATGGCGTTTATCACTACTGATGCTAATATCATGGGCGAAAACATTCCGGTTCACGAAGCCGAAGATTATATTTTCGGAATGGTATTGCTCAACGATTGGAGCGCACGTGACATTCAGAAATGGGAATATGTACCACTCGGACCTTTTTTAGCCAAAAACTTTGCTACTTCTATTTCGCCATGGATTGTTACGATGGATGCTTTAGAACCGTTTCGTACCAAAGGACCAAAACAAGATCCTAACCCACTGCCCTATTTGCAACAAAAAGGCAAACACAATTTTGATATTCAATTAGAAGTGGCTATCCAACCAGAAGGAACAGAAGCTACAGTGGTAACCCATTCTAATTTTAAATATATGTATTGGTCTATGAGCCAGCAATTGGCACACCATACCTCAAACGGTTGCCGTGTAAATTCGGGCGATATGATGGGTTCTGGAACGATTTCTGGTCCAACTCCAGACAGTTATGGCTCGATGCTCGAATTGACTTGGAATGGTAAAAACCCCATCAAAATGAAAGACGGTACGGAACGCAAATTTATCAACGATAATGACACCGTTATCATCAAAGGATTTTGTAGGAATAATGGAAACCGCATCGGTTTTGGCGAAGTCAGTAGCAAGCTTTTACCGCCGTTTGTAAGAAAGTAATGCCACACCTTTTGGGTGTTTTATATAGCCTTCAACCCCAGCAATGGGGTTTTTTTGTGCTTTTTTTTACGAAACTTTTCGTGATTTCGTCCCGACGAGATTTTTGTTTCGTCCGGACGAAGCAATCACACCGTCGGGACGAAGCAAAAAAACCGTCCTGATGAATGGAACAAAAGTTCTAAATGCCTAAAAAAGTCTAAAAAAGCCTTTTCTAAAGGACAACAAAACCCATTTTAAACCCAAAAAACGACACTTTTTGACTCTTTTCAACCCTTTTTTGAGCTGTAAATAGGATAAAAAAGCGCTCATTTTTGTAAGAATTTATAAAAAAAGAAGGCTGCTTTTTTTCAGTTTGTTCGGGTGTTGTTCGGGGTTTGTTCGGGAACGCTTCGACGAAACACGAGTTTCGTAAAACAAACCCCGAAGGAAACCCGAAGAAAGGTGCTTGAAAATGGTATTGTTTGGATAATATCTTTGTTTAAAATAAATTGAGTTTGTTTTTTAGTTGGAAGAAATTGGGTATATTTGAAAAAGGATAATTAGTACTACTTGTTAGACAACGCTACCTTTTTTGGTAGTGATAAGTCTGATAATGTTAGTGGTATTTATAAGTTGGTGGTAATGCTTCCTAAAAACCTGAAAGAAGATGAAAACAATTATTTACTTGCTATTATTTATTTCTTTTTCTTGTTATGGAAAAAGAATTTATTCAATGGACAAAAATGATTTTACAAATCAATTTAATGACTCAATAGCATTACAAAAAATCTATTGCTATAATGAAAAAGGAGAAAAAATTTGGTTGAATTGTAATGAAAATTTCCAGTTAACTATAAAACTATCCAATAACAAGGAATATAAATTGATGCTTCAAACAATTAGATACAAAAGTGGAAAAATTAAGGCAAGTGAATATAATGCTTGGTGGCCAAGTAAAAAAATAAGTTCATATGATATTGACAATGTGGTGAGCTTTAAAATTATAAATTTAGCAGCTTTATTCGCAGAAAGAGAAGTGCCTTATTTTGACATCAATAATATCAAAAAAAATATTAAATTTAAAAATGATTCTGTGAAGAATAAATTTCAAACAGGAACAGAATTCGTTATTAATTTAAGGAAAAAAGATGAAATTAATAATGACTTGAAAATTTTAGAAAATTTAAGTTATAATATTAAGTTTAAAGATAACAAAAAAACAGAATATGGTATTGTTCAGAAAATATCTAACGATAGCATTTATATATCTAACGATTATAATGAAAATATGTCGCTTGCTAACAAAAGAAAATATGAAATTTATAAGTATTTAATAAGTGACATTTCAGAATTAGAATTATTAAAATCTGGAGGTTGGACTTTAAAAATTATAAAAATAGAAGACTTTGCTATCTATATCGAAAAGACTACTAAAGATTCATTAAAAAATTATCAATGTTGGTATGCGATGAATCCAGCAAACGGTAAAATTAATTTATATAGATATTGGTTAACAAATAGAGGATTCGTTGGAATAACAGAAAATAATCAAAAGATATTCTGGTATGAGGGAGAATAAATTAAAATTAGCACCACCACCAACAGCGGTAGCTGTTGCACAACCCTTCCAAGAATTTAATATTTACAAAAAACATAAAAAACAACCTTGTTTAAGCACATTTAAGCGAGGTTTATT
>JAYTNO010000177.1:0-3324 GCA_043748275.1 Flavobacterium sp.
AATTGTCCTCCGTTTTTACCTTCGGCATCTGCAAACATTCCAAGAAAATATTCATAAACTTGACCTAACAAATCTTTTCCTTTGTGTCCTTCGCCACCAAAACCAATATTACCTATTAAATCTAATAACTCGCCCAATCGAGGTTTGTCTAAATCAGGATTGGCATAGTTTTTTGGTAAAACACCTTTTAGGTTGTCATTTATCTTTTCGATTTCGTCCATTGCATTATCTAACAAAACACCTATTGAAGGTTGCTTTGCATTTCCTTGAAGATAATTCCAACGTGCTTTTTCAGGAACGTAGAAAACGTTGTAAGCTAAATATTCATCGGCATCTTCTGGGTCTGCACCAGCAAATTCTCCTTCGCCAGCTACTAATTTAGAATGTAATTCTAGAAAAGCATCTGATATGTATTTTAGAAAAATTAAACCTAAAACTACGTGCTTGTATTCGGCAGCATCCATATTACTACGGAGCTTATCGGCAGCCGCCCAAAGTGTTTTTTCTATGTCTTTTATATCGCTCATTTTGTGATTTATTTATAAAAAATGTAAATATATAAATATTAGGCACTTTTCGTACCATTTGACTATTTGAAAATTATTAAAATTTAATCCTTACCTGTGCAGTTTCCACATCTATAATAGTTGGAATATGCACACTTTTTAAATATTTGGTTTTTCTTTCGATGCAATTTCTAATAGTGGAATGTAGATTGTCTTTACCTAGCTTTTTGTAATATGCTATTTTTTGCAAATTAAATCGGTTTCGATTTTTAGCTAAAATTGTTTCTTCCCAAAAATTTGTATTGATGAATTTTTCATTTACTATTTTTGACTTATCGAAAAGTAAAACTTTATCCCATTCAGCTAATAATGAATTTATTAAAGGAACATAATTTTTAGGATTGATTAAATCTTGTAATGTTTTTATACCCAATCGTTTTATAAATTTTGCTTGAGCTGTTTTAATCTCAAATCTAAAAGTATTCTCATTACAAAACTGTGGAAATTGCACACCTTTGTTATATGCTTTTGCTTGTTTGTATTTAGAAAATCCTGCTACTCTGCTCTCATTATGTTCTGAATTTCTAATAAACGGATTTCTGTCGTGGTAAATTAAATTCAATATTAATTCGCTTATTGGAATGTTTGGTAAAATATTTACTCCATATTCTAAATTGATTACAAAGCATTTTTCTAGATCAAGAAAGAAAATTTCTTTTAAAAAATTGATTGTTTCAATACATTGCTCAATAGAAAAATCATTAGCATTATGTAAATTGTCATTGAAAAAATAATGAATGCTTCCTGAAATTTCGATACGATTATGAAACTTTGTGAAATATAAATTTGAATATTTTCTTTTTTCAATTTCATAAACTACATCATCGTATCGCTTTTCAATTTTGCTATCAAATTCTAATAACTCATTATCCCAGACTTGCTTTATCAATTCTGTATCGACAATTTTTACTTTGATAAAATCCATCATATTTTAGATTTATCAAAACAATTATTTTTTAAATGGTCGATAGTTGTCATCAAGCATTTTATTAATGTCTTCTATCTTATAGACAATTTTGTTATTTATTTGACTGTATGCTATCAATCCTTTTTCTCTCCAATTGGCAGCAGTGCCTGGACTAATTTTGAATAATCTTTGGAACTCGTCATTGTCAATAAAAACTTTGTCAAAAAATTTCTCTTGCTTATGAGTTATAAAATCTGTTAATGTTTTTAAACGAGTTTCAATACTCTCTAAATTTTCTTGATATTGATTTCCCATTGTTAGACTTTTTTAGGATTGATACTAATTAAAGCTAATTCAATTTCGGAACGTTTGTAACGGATGAGGTTTCCTAATCTATAAGGATTAAGTATTTTCTTTTTGTTCCAATCGGAAAGTGTAACCAAAGATACTTTTAGGATTACGGCGGTTTCTTGTCGAGTAAGATACTCTTGTGGTGTAATAGGTTGGAAATTTTGAGCTAAAGATTTAATTTCAGCTCTAACATCTGTTAAGATGCTTTCTTTGAATTCGTCAGGAGATACTCCAAATACTTGTGTCATTTTACTTTGTTCCATCTTGATATATATTTTATCGTTTTTGATGGTACAAAGTAAAGTTGGATATGTTTTAGCAAACGTTCCGCTACGTTCCGGAACGGCTCAACTTACTTCAATTATGTTTGGTATATTGAATTTTGCTTTGTCAAATGATTTCTTGTTTTCTTCGTACTTATCATCTTCAGGGTTGAGGTATTTTCTTAGTGTATCTTGATCTACATCAACTTCAAAGTTTTGTTTAATCAGTTTAGCATATGCAGTAAAATTGATTTCTCCATTTTTATTTTTTGGAGCATCAATAAACCCATTTAATGCTAAATTTCCAAGAATATATCCAATATGCGTTTTTTTACCACTCCATTTTATTCTTGGATTAACTAGTTTTTCTTCTTTTAAATTATTAACCATTCGCTGAATTTTGATAAGCTCTAAAACAAATTTATACCCAATATGAAATAAAGAAAAAGGCAAATAACTCAACGATTTAGACCTGTAATACAACGCAAATGGATAATACAAACTTTCCACTTTTTTGAAGTCTGAATTATTTATTAATTCATAAATTTTTTCATCTAACTCAAATTCATTGTCGTTAGTTTTTTCTTGATAAACTGTTTGTAAATCTTGTGTTTCAGGATTATCATCAACAATTGAATAATATCGAGACTGATTGCTGTCAACATAAAAGTCCGCTTTGATAATTTTCAATTGTAATTTTACTGCTTCAATATTAAAAATTAAAAAAGCATCAAAATTTTCTGGGTCTTGAGATGATAGGTTTATATAAATTTCAGATAAAGCATCTTGAAATTTACTTTTAATTTTATTTATTATTTCCCTACGTTGTAAATGAATTTCATTAATCTTTAATTCATAGTGGTAATAATTTTGATATTTTACTGGTAGATGATATTTTGCAAAATCAATACTTTCAGTATTTGCATCAATAATTAAACTTAAATAATAATTTTCTCCAAGTAGTTTAATAAAGGAATTTACGTTTTTCATCGACAAAAAATATGTTAAATATATTAAACTTTATCTTACTTTACTATTTTCATTTTTTTCTCCTCTATTTCTTGCTCTTCGTTTTGCTTATTCCAATAGTCTTTTAGCTTTTCGGCTTTCTCTGTATTGGTTATTTTAACGTATTTTAAAAATTGGGTTTCTGTTTGATGTCCTGTAACTCCCATAACGGTTAGATTATCTAATTTACCATATAGATTTGTAGCAAAAGAACGACGGCAAATGTGTG
>JAYTNO010000178.1:0-20478 GCA_043748275.1 Flavobacterium sp.
GTCTGATGAATTAGGAACTGTTACTACTTCATCATCACTTGATGTACAAGCTACAATGGTTAATGAAACCAATAGAAGCCATTTTATATTTTTTATCATAATTGTATAATTTTTAATTTTTTTTAAAGTAATTAAGGATTGATTGTCCAAGAAACAAAATATTGTTGCCCAATTGCACCTGCTCCTAATACTTGTCTATATTCTTTTCCTCCAATATTTGATGCTCCAAGTTTTAAAGTAGATTTTAATGCTGGGATACTGTAATTAATTTGCGCATCTACAACTGTTGCAGCATCTATCATACCATCCGCAAATGTTGATTGCCAAAGATATTCAGTACTCCATCTTCCGCTAACATTAAATCCGAAATTTTTGAATAATTTTTCGTTTCCAAATGATGCTTTTACTTTGTGTTTTGGAGTATTGAATCCTGCTTCAAAACTTGGGTCTTTTGCTTGATCAAAATCAAATTGTGCATAATTATAATTAGCACCAATTTCAAAATCTTTATATACTTTTTTAGAAACTCCAATTCCAAAACCTAATGATTTAATTTCTAAATCTGTGTTTGTATATAATTGGTATGCTCTATAATCTTCATTTTTTAATGCTATTACAGATTGAACAGCAGGATTCGTTACATATGTTGGTGCACCTTGAGTTAAATCAAAAGTTGTACTTGCTGTTCCATAATATGGAGCAAGAACTGTTAAGTTTCCAATAAAGTCATTGTATATATTATAATATCCATTGATGTCAATATTGAAGTTTTTAACTTGACCTCTATATCCTAATTCAATTGCTTTTACTGTTTCTGGTTTTACATAGTTGACATTTGTTTTTCTTAACAAAGCTACAGCGCCTGTTAAATCAGTAGGATTTGCAGTTGCATATTGTCCAAAACTTTGAACAGAAGCAGCAGTATATGAATTAAAATAAGCTTTTTGACCATTCATAGTAACTGTATTTGTTGCAGCTCCATTTAAATATGATAAAATTGCAATACCTTGATCAGAAATAGTACCTGTATTGTTTATGTCATTACCTCTAACTTCAGAATATCTTTCTAAGTTATCTGGTGCTGATCCTAATAAAAAGGCACTACCAACATTAAATCCGATATACTGATCTTGAGTGGTTGGGTTTCTGAAACCTGTTTGAAAAGAAGCTCTGAAATTATGATTTTTTTCTGACCCAGCAGAATAAACTGCAGAAACTCTTGGAGAGAAATTACCATCAAAATTTTTAGATTTATCATAACGAACAGATCCTGTTAGTTTCAATCTGTCCTCCATTAATTTTTTCTGAATTTGAGTATAAGCACCATAATCTGTATAATTGATTTGGCTTTCTGCATCAGTGTAAATTCTACCGTGAGAGTTCAACTCATATAATCTATAAGATCCACCAACTTGAATTTCTAATGGTTTGAACAAATCTTTAAAATTATAATTTGCATCTGAATGATAAATTCTTGAATTATCTACCAGTTTAGACCCTTTTTGCACATCTGCTTCGTTAGTAACTGTTTTAAAAGCATCTTTAAATTCTTGTGTTCCTGGTAAAAATCTACCTGTATCAGCTACATTTCTTGAGATTGCATGTGCTTGTTCCGGTGATGCTCCAGCTAGCGTTGATTGGATATATGCTCCAGCATATTGACCAAACCAAGTACTATCATCTTTCCATTTTCTATTGATGTTTAATGCTGTAAATGTCATATCATAAGATTTACCACCATCTTCTGTAGTTGTATATCCTCTTAAGAAAAAGTTTTTACCTTTTAACTCAATTTTATGTTGTTGCATAAAAAAGTTATTCAAGTAATATCTATTTGCTCCTTGGTATACTGTGTTTCCGTATCCAAATTTACTATTCCAAATAATTTCAAAATCATTTGCAAATGGCTTGTAATGTAATGAAACATCCGCTTTAGCATTTCTAACTTTACTATCTGTTAAATCTGTTTCGTTATATCCTGTTCTACTTACATTATAGTCAGGCAATAAATTGATTGCAGACTCTGGAATTAAACCTTTTTTGAATAATTTTCTTCCAACTCCTTTAATATTAGTTGTAGCTTCATCTCCATAAACATTTATTCCGTTATAGTTATAATAAGATCTGTCTAAACCTTCATTGTTTACTAGATCTTTATCTCTATAATCTGTAGCATACCAATCGGTACCTTTCATAAAAGTAAAATTTGCTTTTGCTGCAAAATGTTTGTCAAAAGCATGAGCTACTCTAATTCCGTAATCATAATAATCATTTGACCCTGCAGCTTTTTGATTGGTTTGACCGTATTTTGCATAAGCTGTAATTCCTTGACTTGTAAAAGGACTTTTACTGTTCATAAATAAAATACCATTAAAAGCATTTGCACCATATAATGCTGATGATGCTCCAGGTAATAATTCAACATTTTGAACATCAATTTCAGACAACCCAATTAAGTTACCTAAAACAAAGTTTAACAAAGGAGATGAATTATCCATACCATCAACCAATTGCATAAATCGATTGTTAGATACTGTTGCAAAACCACGTGTGTTAATAGATTTAAATGACATACTACTTGTATTCATTTGTACTTCTTTAAGGTTTTCTAAACCGTCATAAAAAGTTGGAGAAGCAGTTTTCTTAATATCTTTTATTCCCATTCTTTCAATAGTAACTGGGGATTCTCTCACTCTTTCTGGAGTTCTAGATGCAGACAATACTATTTCATTTAATTTTGTTTCTTCGCTTTCTAAAACAACAGCTACTTTTTGAGATTCTGATTTGATTTCAACTCTTTTTGAAGCATATCCAACACTCGTAATTTCTATTGAGTAAGGTGGCTTTTTAGACGTTTTTAAAGAAAATTTTCCTTCAGCGTCTGAAGTTGTTCCTACAGATTCTCCAATAATTTTTATATTGGCTAATAGAATAGGCTGATTGTTACTGTCTGTAACTGTTCCTGAAACTGTGTTTTGCGCATAATTTACAGCACAAAAAAACAATGACAGAATAATTAAGTACATTTTTTTCATTGGGTTAAATTTTAGTTAGTTTATGTCGCCAAATTACAAATATTTTTGACATTACTAAAAAAACTTACTTAAAATTTGAGTAATCACAATTTATTCAACCATTAATTATTAATGTAATAATATTGATTTCTTATGATTTTATTAACGTTTTAATACAAATACAGAAATAAATATTATGCGTACATACTATTTATGAAAAAATTTGAATATTTGACAATAAAAAAAAGCGAAAAAAAATCTCGCTTTTGATATAAAATATATACTTTTTTATTATTCTACTGTTACTGATTTCGCCAAATTTCTAGGCTGATCAACATTACATCCTCTCATAACAGCGATGTGATAAGATAATAATTGCAACGGAATAGTAGTTAACAATGGAGATAATGCATCTGATGTTTCAGGAACTTCTATCACATAATCAGCTAATTCGCGGACTTGTGTATCTCCTTTTGTAACAATTGCAATAATTTTTCCGCTTCTAGATTTTATTTCTTGAATGTTACTTACCACTTTATCATAATGTCCTTGTTTTGGAGCAATAACTACAACTGGCATATGCTCATCAATTAAAGCGATTGGACCATGTTTCATTTCTGCTGCAGGATAACCTTCTGCATGTATGTAGGATATCTCTTTTAATTTCAAAGCTCCTTCTAATGCTACTGGAAAATTATATCCTCTACCTAAGTATAGGCAATTTGGTGCATCTTTAAATTTTGCAGCAATTTCTTTCGCTTTATCATTGGTTTCTAGCGCTTCCATTACTTTTTCTGGAATTATTTCTAATTCTTGTAAGTAACGGTGAAAGTCAGAATTTGATAATGTTCCTTTGGCTTTTGCAAGACGCAAAGCAATCATTGTTAACACGGTGATTTGAGTGGTAAATGCTTTTGTAGAAGCAACTCCAATTTCTGGTCCTGCGTGTGTATAAGCTCCTGCGTGAGTTTCTCTAGAAATTGATGATCCTACAACATTACAAACACCAAAAACAAATGCTCCTTTTTCTTTTGCTAATTTTATTGCAGCTAGTGAGTCTGCTGTTTCTCCAGATTGAGAAATAGCAATAACAACATCACCTTTATTGATAATTGGATTTCTATATCTGAATTCTGATGCATATTCTACCTCAACTGGTATTCTTGCAAATTCTTCAATAATATATTCTGCTACTAATCCTGCATGCCAAGAAGTTCCACAAGCAACAATTAATATACGGTCTGCATTTAGGAATTTTTCAAGATTATCTTCAACACCTGCCATTTGAATAATCCCTTGATTAGACAATAAACGACCTCTATAAGTATCTTTGATTACACTTGGTTGCTCATATATTTCTTTTAACATAAAATGATCGTAACCTCCTTTTTCAATTTGCTCCAAATTCATTTGAAGTTCCTGAACATAAGGGTCTACTAATGTATCATCTTTAATTTTTCTGATTTTTAATGGTTTGTTCAAACGTACTACTGCCATTTCTTCGTCTTCTAAATATATAGCGTTTGAAGTATATTCTATAAATGGTGAAGCATCAGAAGCGATGAAAAATTCATTTTCACCAACACCAATAGCCAAAGGACTGCCTAAACGAGCAACAATAATTTCATCTGGTTTTTGTTTGTCAAAAACACAAATTGCATATGCTCCTACTACTTGGTTTAGAGCAACTTGAACTGCTTTTCCTAGTTTTAGATTATCTTTTTTCTGAACTTCTTCAATTAAGTTTACCAATACTTCTGTATCTGTATCTGAATGAAATGTATAACCACGCTTAATTAATTCTTTTTTTAACGGCAAATAGTTTTCAATAATTCCGTTATGAATAATTGCTAAATTACCCGAGTTAGATAAGTGAGGATGTGAATTAACATCATTTGGAACTCCGTGTGTAGCCCAACGTGTATGTCCCATTCCTATATTACCATTTTGAGTAATTTCTTTTGCTTTTTCTTCTAAATCAGAAACTTTACCTTTTGTTTTGGTAAGTTTTAAATCTTTACCATCAAAAAGCATTAATCCTGCACTATCATATCCTCTGTATTCTAGTCTTTTTAGTCCTTTAATAATAATTGGATAGGCTTCTCTATATCCTATGTATCCGACAATTCCACACATAATTAGTTTTGTTTAGGTTTTGTATAATAAATTTCAAGTTTCAATCTTTTTGCATAATCTGGATCTGTTGCTGGAATATTACTTCCAAATAGAACAGTTCCAAATGAACTTAATACCGTTGCTGTTGGTACAACTTTTATATCATTTGCACCAACAATTTTTAATTTTTTGTTTGTTACTGAACTTATATCTTCTGTAACAACTAATCCAAGTTTTACATTGGTAATGGTATCATTATTTATCAAATTTCTAATATAATTAGTCAAACGAATTTTATACTGTTTTCCTCTACCGTTTGCATCTTTTTCTAATATTCCTCCTAGTACTTTTTTAGAATTTTTGGCATTTGATGAACTCGACAAATCTGTATAATAATCGGTTATTGGTCTTTTGTTGTTTATATCATAAAGATATAGTCGTTGTGCTTCGATTGCTTTTACTGTTCCAACATTCATTGCATCTGAATCAATAGTAAAAGTTAAACTTGCATCATTTACCAACCAATTATTTGCTCGTATTTGTTCTAATTCATCTGAAATTCCATTTGGAATTCCATTTAAACCTCCATGAAGATCTTCTGGATTAAAAAGATTGATTACTGCCATTGATCCATTTCCTCCTTTTATATATAATCTTTTGTCATTTGCAACAGTAACAGGAGTATTTTCAACCAAACTTACTGATTTTCCAGTTAAATTTAAAACAATTGTCTTGTCTTCTTTATCAGGAGTAGGAACAGCTGTTGTAGGAGCGGTTTCATATTGCTTATATTTTATTGTAATAGTTCCTCCTTTAAAGTTCATCAATGCTAAATTTCCTGCATCAGAACCAAAGTTTTCTACTTTAAAATATAACCCTTTAAAATATTCATTAAATATATTATTGTTTAATAATTTCCCTGCTGCTGCTGCAGAAAATATTTTTGCCTTAAAAAAATCTGGATTCAAAACCATTCTCATTGCTGGAGGATAGTATTTTGTTGTTGCTGTAGATGATCCTTCTGCAATAACTTGTTCTGAATATTCAGCAGGACTAAAAACAAATCCTTGAGAAGCTGAAGTATCGTATAAAAGTGTTGCTTTTACAGCATCAAAATCATTATTTTGATCATTATAAAAAGGATAGGATTCGCCAGTTAAAGGGTCTACATTTCCTCTAATTAAATAACCTGATTCATATATCGATAATTTTATTTTATTTGAAGTTGAAGCTCCAAAAATAGAATCTAAAACATAAGTATGTGTACCATCGGTATTGGTAACTGTTTTTGAAGATTTTACAAAATAAGGAATATTTAATGTTACACTTTCAATAATCGGTTCTAGTGCTAAATCAATAGTAGGGTTTGGTGAAGCTAATTGCAATTGAGTTGCAAAATTAGCTTTAGTTACTCCAAAAACAGGATTATTATAAATTCCTAACGGATTTACAGCAAGATTAGAAGATTCTGCTGCACCATATATAAAATTTGAGGCATTGGCTTGATAGGTTTCTTTATCTCCAAATTCAAAATGATCATTTCCAACAATGTCGGTTCCAATTTCATTAAAATCATTCTCGCATGAGGCGAATAATATTGTTATTATGGCAAATAGAAATAGTTTTATATATGAATTCTTGTTCATTTTTTTGTAAAAAATTTAGTTATAACATCTCGTTTTTGTAAAATAAAGTATAAGCCTCGGCAAATTTATCTTTCGGTGTGAAAGGTAAAAAAGGTTTTCCTGTAGATTCTATAAATTTTGTTAAACTTGAAGAGACGTTTTCTGATGCAATGATAACACCATCAGAATGTTGTATTGTTGCTTTGATTATGTTTTCATAGTTTGGCGTTTCTAAATCTAAAATTGCCGCAGCCGGAATACCATCAAACTTTATTTTATTAATCATTTCAAGGTTTAAATTTCCTTCAAATGATTGACCATATACTGAAGTTACAATTTTAGTTTCGGCAAATAATGCTTCATCTTTATAAAAATGCTTCATATATATAGGTAACATTGCTGCCATCCAACCGTGAACGTGAATGATATCTGGAACCCAATTTAGTTTTTTTACAGTCTCAACCACTCCTTTTGCAAAGAAAATAGCACGCTCATCATTATCAGCATACAGTACTCCTTCTTCATCTGCAAAAGTTGCTTTTCTTTTGAAATATTCATCATTATCAATAAAGTAAACCTGAATTCGTTCTTTAGGAATCGAAGCAACTTTAATGATTAATGGCATATCCAAATCATTTACAACCAAATTCATTCCCGAAAGTCTAATTACTTCATGCAATTGATGTCTTCGCTCATTAATATTCCCGTATCTAGGCATAAATATCCTAATTTGTCCTCCTTGGTCATTGACCATCTTTGGTACATCATAAGACATTAAAGACACCTCATTTTCAGCAAGATAAGGCACCACTTCTGACGATACGTATAATATCCTCTTTTCCTCCATATTGTAATTTACTTTACTTATTGTCAACAAAAAACAGGCAAAATTACAAAAATTTATGCAGTTAATAACTAAAATCTTAAGTTTGCACCACATTTTAAGAAAAGACAGATGTATATTTTCAATAATCAGGTTGATTTAGTCGCTCATTTAAAGTCGGTTTCAAATAATTCTACTACGATTGGTTTTGTTCCTACAATGGGTGCTCTACACATGGGACATTTATCTTTGTTAAAAGAATCCTTACAAAACAACAATTTTACAGTTGTAAGTATTTTCGTAAATCCTACTCAGTTTAACAATCCAGAAGATTTAGCAAAATACCCTAGAACCTTAGAAATAGATGTCGAAAAAATAAAAAGTGTTTCTGACGGTATTATTATTTACGCTCCTTCTGTAGACGATATTTATGAAGGCAAAACCATTTCGCAACATTTTGATTTTGATGGATTAGAACATCAAATGGAAGGTAAGTTTAGACCAGGTCATTTTGATGGTGTAGGAACAATTGTAAAAAGATTGTTTGAAATTGTGAAACCAACAAATGCTTATTTTGGTGAAAAAGATTTTCAACAATTACAGATTGTCAAAAAATTGGTTTCAAAATACCATCTTCATGTAACCATCATTGGTTGTGAAATTTTTAGAGAATCAAACGGATTGGCAATGAGTTCAAGAAACGAAAGATTGTCTGAAAAAGAAAGAAAAGAAGCAGCTATTGTCTATAAAATAATCAAACAAGCAAAAGAAAAATTCAAAACGAAAAGCGCCAAAGATGTTATTGAATTTGTATCCAAATCTTTTCAACTACATCCTACTTTTGAATTAGAATATTTTGAGATAGCAGACGAAGCTACTTTATTGCCTTGTATTAAAAAAAGTGAAAACAAAAAATATCGCGCTTTTGTTGCGGTTTTTGTTAACAAAATAAGACTAATCGACACCATTTCTCTAAATTAATTTTAACTTTGCAATATGCAAATAGAAGTAGTAAAATCAAAAATTCATAGAGTAAAAGTTACAGGTGCTGATTTAAATTATATTGGCAGTATTACTATTGACGAAGCCTTACTGGAAGCATCTAATATTATTGAAGGCGAAAAAGTTTCAATAGTTAACATCAATAATGGGGAACGTTTAGAGACATATGCCATAAAAGGAAATAGAAATAGTGGTGAAATCACACTAAATGGTCCTGCAGCAAGAAAAGTTCAGAAAGGTGATATCATCATCATTATTTCTTATGGCCTTTTAGATTTTGAAGAAGCTAAATTATTTAAACCTTCATTAGTTTTTCCTAATGAAAATGATAATTCATTGACTTAATCGCAATGAATCAAATCAAAAAATGGTTATCAATTATTCTTCCTATTTTACTAGGTGTATACTTAATTATTTACACCTACAATAAATTTACTCCAGAACAAATTCTTGAAATAAAAGGGTATTTTAAAAACGCCAATTACAATTATGTTGCTTTAGCATTAATTGTTGCTTTTTTGGGCAATGCTTCAAGAGCATATCGCTGGAAGTTTATGCTTGATCACTTAGGATATCAATCTTCTTTTTTGAATAATTTCATGGCTGTTAATATTGGATATTTACTTAATTTGACAGTGCCAAAATCTGGAGAAATAACCAGAGCAGTTATCTTAAAAAAATACGAAAATGTCCCTTTTGATAAAGGTTTTGGGACAATTGTTGCCGAAAGAATTATAGACATGATTGTCTTATTATTGTTTATCTTTCTTGCTGTATTTCTTCAATTTGATATTGTAAAATCTTTTATTTTTGATAAAATTCCAATGCAAAAGTTAATCATTATAGTTGCTTTTTGTATTTTTTCGAGTATAATTTTATTATCAATTTATTTTTATTCAAAATCGAAATGGGTTTTGGCAATAAAACAAAAAATTTCTGGACTTAAAGAAGGTGTTCTGACCATTTTTCACATGAAGAAAAAAACAGAATATTTTTTACATACTGCCTTTATTTGGACTTCCTATATCATAATGTTTTATATTTCCTTATTTGTATTACCAGAAACCAGTTCGGTTTCTTTTGGAGCAGTTGTAACGGCATTTGTTGTAGGTAGTATAGCTATTGCATTTACCAATAGTGGTTTTGGATCTTATCCTTTTTTGATATCAAAAATCCTACTTTTTTATTCAATTTCAGAAACTGTAGGTAATGCTTTTGGTTGGATAATTTGGACCTCTCAGATGTTCCTTGTATTAATTTTAGGTTTACTTTCATTTTTATTTTTACCAATTTTCAATAGAAAAAAATAAATTGTTATATTGCTTGGCTTTTAAATCTAAAAATAACCAACTTAAACAAAATGAAAAAAATTATTCTATTTATTGTGTTCATAAGCACAATTGGCGCCTATTCACAAAAAATAGTTGAAGAAGTTTTCTCACCAAAACTGAATGAAAAAAGAGAAATTACGATAGGATTACCTGATTCATATCTTAAATTTCCTAACAAAAAGTATCCTTTATTAGTATTACTTGATGGTGATTACTTGTTTGATCCTTTTAAAGGAGCATTAAGCTATGGCGCCTATTGGGACGATATTCCAGAAGTTATTATTGTAGGGGTTCATCAAAATAAAAATAATGAAAGAGAAAGTGATTGTGCTGTTGACGAAAACACAGGATTACCAACTGACAAAGGAAATGAATTTTATGAATTCATAGGTCAAGAATTGGTTGCTTATATGCAAAAAAAATATAGAATTGCTCCATTCAAAATTGTTGCTGGACATGACACCACTGCAGGATTCTTAAATTTTTACTTGTATAAAGATCAACCCTTGTTTGACGCCTATATATCTATGAGTCCAGAATTGGCAAATGCTATGGAAGAAAGAATTCCTGAAAGATTGGCACTAATTGATAAACCAATTCAATATTATCAATCTACCGCTGATGGTGATGTAAAAAAAATGCAAAAAAGAATCATTCAACTTGATAGTGCTGCTTCAAAAATCATCAAACCCAATCTAAATTATAAATTTGATAATTTTAAAGATGCCAGTCATTATTCATTAGTATTGCATTCAATCCCAAATGCTTTGTATCAATTTTTCTCAGTATATCAACCCATTTCTACCACTGAATATTTAGATAAAATTGCTGTACTTCCATCTGGTTATGTTGATTATTTAGTACACAAATATGATGTGTTAGAAAACTCATTAGGAATAAAAATGCCAATTCGTTTAAACGATTTCAAAGCAATAGAAGCTGCAATTCTAAAAAACAAAGCCTATGCCGAATTTGAAAAACTGGCAGAAATTGCAAAGAAAAATTATCCAAAATCAATGTTGAGTGATTATCATATGGCAATGATGTATGAAAAAACAGGCGACATTAAAAAAGCAGCAAAAACATATCAAAATGCTTTTCAAAAAGAAGAAATTGGTGATTTAACCAAAGATATGATGCTTGATAAAGCAGACGAACTCAAGAAACAGTAATCCTAAATGTCTAAAGTTAAAACTTCCTTTTTTTGTCAGAATTGTGGTGCTCAATATGCTAAATGGCAAGGCCAATGTAATTCTTGCAAAGAGTGGAATACTATTGCAGAAGAAATTATTCAAAAAGAAGAAAAATCTTCTTGGAAATCTCCTTCGTCTGAAGTAAAAAAAGCAGCAAAACCTTTACGAATAAACGAAATAGATTCTGCACTAGAAATCAGAATGGATACTTGTGACGGAGAATTAAATAGAGTATTAGGTGGCGGAATCGTTCCTGGTTCTTTAATTCTTTTAGGTGGTGAACCTGGAATTGGTAAGAGTACGTTGCTTTTACAAATTTCTTTAAAATTACCTTATAAAACATTATATGTTTCTGGCGAAGAAAGTCAGAAACAAATAAAAATGAGAGCAGAAAGAATTACACCAAACGGAGATAATTGTTATATTCTTACTGAAACTAAAACTCAAAACATTTTTAGACAAATTGAAGAAATTGAGCCAGAGATTGTAATTATAGATTCAATTCAAACGCTTCATACAGAATACATCGAAGCTTCTCCAGGAAGTATTTCTCAAATTCGTGAAACAACTGCTGAGTTAATAAAATTTGCTAAAGAAACCAATATTCCTGTAATTTTAATTGGTCATATTACCAAAGATGGAAACATTGCTGGTCCCAAAATATTAGAGCACATGGTGGATACGGTTTTGCAATTTGAAGGAGATAGAAATCACGTCTACCGAATTTTGCGTTCACTCAAAAACCGTTTTGGATCAACCTCTGAATTAGGAATTTACGAAATGTTAGGTTCTGGTTTGAGAGAAGTATCTAATCCTTCTGAAATATTAATTTCGCATAAAGATGCCACTCTTTCTGGAACTGCAATTGCTTCAACATTAGAAGGAATGCGTCCATTGATGATAGAAATTCAAGCACTAGTTTCAACAGCAGTATACGGAACGCCACAAAGAAGCACTACTGGTTATAACGCCAAAAGACTCAATATGATTTTGGCGGTTTTAGAAAAAAGAGCTGGTTTTAGATTAGGCACAAAAGATGTTTTCTTAAATATTACTGGCGGAATTTCTATTGATGATCCAGCAATTGATTTGGCAGTCGTTGCAGCTATTTTATCCTCAAATGAAGATATTCCTATAGAAGAAGGTTTTTGTTTTGCTGGCGAAGTTGGTCTTTCTGGCGAAATTCGTCCCGTAAATCGTGTAGACCAACGTATACAAGAAGCAGAAAAATTAGGCTTCTCAACTATTTTTGTTTCTAAATATAATAAGATAACTGTAAAAAATCCGTTTATAAAGATACGCTTAGTCTCTAAGATTGAAGATGTTGCCAGCGAATTGTTTGGATAAGCTTTTTTACAGAAAAAATATGAGAACCACAAAACAAAAAATACTTCTATTCGCTAAAATTTTTAGTGCAGTTATAGTATTGGCAATACTTGCAGTTTTTGTTTTTAGGAAATCAATCCTAAAAAAAGCAATTGTTGAAATCAAACACAAAATGGAACGTGATTACGATAGTAATTTTACCATTAAAAAAGCTGCTTTTGAAGGTTTTTCAGGTGTAGTTTTAAATGATGTAACGCTTGTTCCCAAAAAAGCTGATACCCTTTTTAGAATTGAAAGTATTACAACTCAAGTAAATTTCTGGAAATTATTTCTTGGCGATATTCAACTTTCTAAATTAGAAGTAAAAAATGGTTTTGTAAATACCGTCAAAAACCAAAATGGTTGGAATTTTAAAGCTTTTCTACCAAAAAAAGACACCATTAATACTGGAGAGAAACCCAATTATGCAAAATTAGCTTATAATATTCTCAATAAATCACTCAATTTGGTACCAACCGATATGCAACTCATCAATCTTACTTTTAGACTTGATGATATGGGTAGTAAAGCCTCTATGCATATTCAAAAAATGGAATTGGTTGATAAACAATTAGAATCTGCTATTGAAGTAAAAACCAATACTTTTTCGCAACGATGGAAAATAAAAGGATTTGCAGATCCTAGAAATAAGCAAACTGATATTCGTTTTTTTAATTTAGATACCGGAAAAATAAAAGTCCCTTATTTAGATGAACGTTACAACATAAAATCGAGTTTCGATTCTATCCGATTGAATGTTGATAATATAGATATGGATGGTGATGAATTGCACATTGATGGATTTACTTCTATATCAAATTTCACTGTAAATCACCCTAAAATTGCTAGTAAAGATGTGGTTATTAAAAAAGCTCGTTTTGATTATCATTTGCTTTTTGGAGAACATTTTATTGCAGTAGACAGTTCGTCAACATTATTGCTGAATCAAACAAAATGCAATCCTTATCTTTCATATAATAACGAAACCGATAAAGTTTATACGCTGAAAGTAAAAATCAAAAAAATGAAAGCGCAGGATTTTATCAATTCTTTGCCCGACGGATTGTTTACTCATTTTAAAGGAATGGAAGCCACGGGTAATTTTGATTATAATTTGAATTTTGTTTTCAATAAAAACAAACCTAATCGAGTAATTTTTGATAGTAATTTGCATAAAGAAAACTTGAAAATTCTTAAATACGGCGAAGCAAATTTGAGTAAACTAAATGGCGAATTTGAATATCGTGCCATCATTAATGATATTCCGCAACGACCAATTTTTGTCGGACAAAGCAATCCAAACTACGCTCCATTAAATCAAATTTCTCCTTATTTGAAAAAATGTGTGCTTACAACAGAAGATCCTACTTTCTTTTCACATCGTGGTTTTATTACAGAAGCTTTCAAAATGTCGATAGTTAAAAATTTAAAAACCAAAAAATTTACTCGTGGCGGAAGCACTATAAGTATGCAATTGATAAAAAACACTTTTTTGAAACGCGAGAAAACGGTTTCCAGAAAATTGGAAGAAATTTTGTTGGTTTATATTATGGAGAATAACCATATTGTGAGCAAAGAACGTATGCTTGAAGTCTATTTTAATATTATAGAATGGGGACCAAATGTATACGGAATTGGAGAAGCTTCTCAATTTTATTTTCAAAAAAATCCAGCAGAACTTACCTTAAACGAATGTTTGTTTTTGGCAAATATTATTCCGTGTCCTAAAAAATTTATGTATCAATTTAATGATCAAGGCAATCTAAAATCTGGCGCTTTGAGTAGAGAACGCTATCTCAAAAACAGTATGATGCGAAGAGGTATTATTGTTTCAGAAGATACGCTTTATCAATTGCCAATTATGGTTACAGGAAGAGCAAGATCGTTTATCAAAATCAAAGAAATTGTTCCTCAAGCAACAGATTCAACATCTATAGATGAATTTGAATTTTAATAAATGAAATCGTATCCCGAAATTTTGCAGGTTGTAAATTCCTATTTTGAAATAGGAGAAACTATAGATGCTGCACTTTTTTTAGTGAAAGAATATGGTCTAGAAAGCCCAAATTTCAAAGGTTTTGAATTAAGAGAGGCTGCCAAGCCTGAGTTTATTCTGATGACTACAGAAGGCGAATTCAACAAACCTCAAATTATTAGAATTCCTGAAAACACTTTTGAATTTTCTTTAGATTTAATGCTTAATCTTCTTGCTCACGAAATGGTTCACGTGAATCAAAAAACACAAGAAAATAAAATTGAAGACAAAAACGAACGAGAATGGCAAGCCTATTATGAAATGCTTTTTCATAAAATATTTCCTTTAATTCCGGAATTGCCCAATTTTCAAAAAAAATTCTTCGCCAACAAAGCCATTGAATATTATAATAGAATGGGCGAAAATTCTGAATTACAAAAAAAATATATGTCTCAAAAACAACAAGTTGACACATTATTATTAGATTTGAAATAAAAACTTTACGCTATATCCCAACCTTTTCAACTTTTTTGCCCTCTTATAGATAAACACTAATTGTAAGTTATGAAAAAATTATTTCTTGTAATCATTTTACAGGTTTCGGCAATAACATTTGCTCAAAAACCTATTTTTACAACTGCCAAAGTAAAAACAGCAACGGTATATTTCAATTCTGCCGAAATTGGGCAAAGTACTTCTGCAATTCTCCCGAAAGGAACAAGCGAAATTGTAGTGAAAAATGTTGCCGATTATTTGAATGAAAGCACTGTTCAAATTGGTGCGCCTTCATCTGTAACGGTACTTTCAGTTCAGTTTACCAACAACTACATTTCTGAATATGAAATTGACGAAAAATCTCCAGCCATAAAAGCGGTTCGAGATAGTATAAAACTGGTCGAAAAAGAAATTCAAAAAGTGACCAATGCCAAAGATTCTGAAGCAAAAGCCATTGAATTATTAGACAAAAACCAGCAAGTTTATGGTGTAAACTCTGGTTTGAACGTAAGTGAATTAATGAAAATGCTCGACTATTATAAACTTAAAAGAACTGAGGTTAATAATGCTTACGATGCTTTAGAAGAAAAAGTCAACAAACTTAATTTGGTTTTAGGAAATTTGAGAAACAAACTCGAAATCAATACCAAAAATGAAGACAAAACCTCTAAAGGAAAATTGATTCTTCAAGTAATGAATGAAGTGGCAGGAACTGTAGATTTTGACATCAACTATATTACCAACAATGCTTCTTGGTCACCATTTTATGACTTGAGAGCAGAAAGTATTGCAACACCAATCAATATGATGTATAAAGCACAAGTGGTTCAAAACACAGGAATTGACTGGAAAAAAGTAAAACTTACTTTGTCAAGCGGCAACCCAAACCAGAACAATCAAGCGCCAATTTTGAGTTCTTGGTGGTTGCAATATGCTTATCAAAATCAATATAGAGAAGGCGACTATCAACGAAATACTTTACAAGAAGTTGTAGTTACTACTCAACGTATAAATAAAGATAAAAGTTCACAAGGATATTCAGTAGATGCAATAGATGCAAATGTCACCGAAAACCAACTCAACATTTCGTTTGACATAGATATTCCATATGACATTTTATCTAACGGAAAAGCGCACAGCGTTGCCTTAAAAGAAATAAAACTACCAGCAACCTACAAGTATTATGCTGCGCCAAGAGTAGAAAAAGAAGCTTTTTTAATGGCCGAAATCAATGATTATTCTAAATATAATTTACTGCAAGGCGAAGCTAATATTATTTTTGAAGGAATGTATGTTGGTAAAACTTTTATCAATCCAAATCAAACTTCAGACACATTGAATTTGAGTATGGGAAGAGACAAGAAAATTGCTATTAAACGTGAAAAAGTAATTGATAAATCGGGAACTAAATTTTTATCTTCAAAGAAAGAACAAACTTTTACTTTTGATATTACAATTCGAAATAATAAAAAAGAAGCTGTACAACTTTTGTTAAAAGATCAATATCCGTTGAGTCCAGACAAAGAAATTGAGGTAGAATTAGTTGAAAGTAACAATGCAAAAATCAATACTGAAACTGGAATTCTCACTTGGGATTTGGATTTAAAACCCAACGAAACTAAAAAAGTGCGAATAAGTTATAAAGTAAAATATCCGAAGGATAAAAATATTGGAAATTTATAAATCATTTAAAAGCCTTCTATACCAGAAGGTTTTTTTTTATATTTAATTGAAAATTATAACTTTATAAAAATTAATTTAATTTTCAGTATCTTTACTATTCTAAAAAATTGAAAACTATGAAAACTATCTTTACGCTATTCTTCTCATTTTTATATTTAGTTTCTTTTTCTCAAACCGTTGGAATTAGTGTTTTTGCAACTGGGTTTTCAAGCCCTACAGAAATTGCTCATCCTGTAAATGACGCAAGATTATTTATCGTTCAGCAAGGAGGAATTATTAAAATATTAAATCCAAATGGTGTTACCAATACGACACCGTTTTTGACTTTGACAAATGCAACAATTTCTACTGGTGGCGAACGCGGATTATTAGGGATGGCATTTCATCCTAATTATGCAACAAATGGTTTCTTCTATCTAAATTATACCAACACTGCTGGCAATACAGTTATTGCAAGATATTCTGTTTCTGGAAATCCAGATGTAGCAGATCCAGTAGGGGCAATAATATTGACTGTAGATCAACCATTTGCAAATCATAATGGTGGTAGTATCAAATTTGGTCCAGATGGTTATTTATACATTGGTATGGGTGATGGAGGAAGCGCTGGTGATCCTGGAAATAGAGCACAAAACATCAATGAAAATCTAGGAAAAATGCTTCGAATAGATGTCGATTCGGCTTCTCCATACGGAATTCCTCCTACTAATCCTTATGTTGGGATTGATGGAAATGATGAGATTTGGGCGGTTGGTGTTAGAAATCCTTGGAAATTTTCGTTTGATAGAGAAACTGGTGATTTATGGATTGCTGATGTTGGGCAAAATCAAATTGAAGAAATAAATAAAATCACAAGTCCATTACCTAATAATTTGAATTTCGGATGGAAATGTTATGAAGGAAATAGTGTTTTCTCCACTTGTACGGAACCAATTACTTATACTTTTCCAATTGCTCAATATACCCATTCTGCCGGAGCTTGTTCTATAACTGGCGGTTATGTTTATAGAGGTTCTCTTTATCCGAATTTTGTCGGAAATTATTTCTTCGCTGATTATTGCAATAACAAAGTAGGTATGGTGGATAGTACTGGAACAATTACTTGGTCGACTGCTTTTTCTGGAAACAATATTACCACATTTGGAGAAGATATCAATGGCGAATTATATGTTGGTGGTGCATCAGGGAAAATCTTTAGAACTATAGACTCTTCTTTGAGTGTGACCAATTTTGACAAAAACGGAATCAGTTTTTATCCAAATCCTGCTCATTCAGAAATTTTCTTCAAGACCAATTCAGGCACAATTCTTTCAGAAGTTAAAATATGTGATGTTACTGGCAAATTACTATTGACCGAAAATTTAGAAAATAAAAATTCAATAAACATTTCTCTTTTAGCAAAAGGAATATATCTAATTTCTGCAAAAGACACAGCTGGAAATTTGTATCAATCAAAGATAATTATTGACTAATTACGGTGCAGGATTAGGTATTAATTCTTGAATTTTATTGATTTCATTGATTATTTCTGGAGACAAAATAACATTGTGAGTGTCTATGTTTTCTGCCAATTGTTCTAAAGTTGTTGCTCCAATAATTGTAGACGACACAAACTGTTGATGTTGTACAAACGCCAAAGCCAATTGGGTTAAAGTTAATCCATTATCTAGAGCTAATTCGTTATACATTTGTGTAGCTTTGTTGCAATTTGGGTTAATATATCTCACAAATTGAGGAAACAAACCAATTCTAGATTTACTATCTATTCCTTGTAAATGCTTACCCGAAAGTACTCCAAAACCTAGTGGTGAATAGGCTAATAAACCAACATTTTCTCGGTAACATATTTCCGACAATCCTACTTCAAACAAACGATTTAACAGCGAATATGGATTTTGAATGGTCACAATTCTAGGCAACCCATTTTTATCGCTTTCGTGAAGAAAACGCATAACTGCCCATGGTGCTTCGTTTGAAACGCCGATTTGCTTTATTTTTCCTTCTTTTATCAAACCATCAAAAGTAACGAGAACTTCATTGATATTGTCTTGCCAAGAATCTTCAACTATTGAAAAACCACGTTGCCCAAACATATTCATTTTTCGTTCCGGCCAATGCAACTGATATAAATCAATATAATCGGTTTGTAGATTTTTCAAACTAGTTTCGACCGCTTTATGAATACTATTTTTAGAAAAATCTAATGGTTTACGAATGTATTCCATATTGCGATTTGGACCAGCAATTTTGGTGGCAATAACTAGATTTTCTCTGTTTTTATTTTTAGTTAACCACGTTCCGATATATTTTTCAGTCAAGCCAAGAGTTGCCTCACGAGCTGCAATTGGATACATTTCTGCGGTGTCTATAAAATTGATTCCTTTTTCTACAGCATAATCTAATTGCGAATGTGCTTCATTTTCAGAATTTTGTTCGCCAAAAGTCATCGTCCCAAGACATATTTTACTAACTTTTATATCGGTGTTTGGCAGTGTTGTATAATTCATTTTGTAGTTTAAAGCCGCAAAGATACAAAGGAACTATGTTAATATAAAACCAAAAAAGGTTCAGAAATCATCTGAACCCTTATTTATTTTTAATCAAAATTTGAAGTTACAACTCATTCAACATTTTAGAAATTTCGTCTAGTTTTACAATTTTTCACAATAATTTAGCTTGCAGATCTTTTATAATTTGTTTGTATTCTTTTATTCTTTCTTCATATTGTTCTATAAGCTTTTCTGACATATTAAACGTTTGATTTTCTGCTAAATACCCAACTCCACTATCTTTGTTGATTTGTTTTAATTTTGTCTCTTCAATAAAATAATCAAATTCAACATTAAATTCTTTGCAAACTTTATCCATTAAAAGAAAATCTATTTTTTTCGTTTCTCCATTTTCTATAGCTCCTAAAGTAGTTTGACCAATTCCTAGTTTTATAGCTAGTTCTCCTTGAGACATCCTTTTTTTATCTCTTAATAGTTTTATTTTAGTACCAATTGTCATAATTAAAGTGTTAATATTAACGATAAATTGCTCAAAAATAGCACTATTTAGATAACAAACAATCTTAATTTTAACAATCTTTGATAAACAAAAAATTATTATTAATTTAATTTAATTTACAATTTATGAAAAAATTACTATTTTTAATGTTTCTAATGACGACAACATTAAGTTTTGCGAACACAGGTAAAGTTGTAAAGCCCGTGAGATTAACACCTCTAAAAGCAGTTGCTAGTTGTACTGTAGGTGGTTTCACTTGTACTGGTTATGCTTATGAAGATTTGTGTAAATGTGCAACAGGTAAGTATTGCAAAGCACATAATTGTGGTTCTACACCACCACCAGCAAATTAATTATTTTAATCTTTCAAAACTATTAAAGAACGAAATGATGAACATTTCGTTCTTTTTTTAAACAAGAACTTATGAAGAATTTTATATCTATATTATTTTTAATTCAGTTTAGCATTTCTTTCTCACAAGAAATGTTTCAGATTGAATATGATTTTACTGACCATAATAATTATGCTTGTAAAAGTACTCTTTATACAGACAATAAAGAAGCTGTCTATAGTATAAGTGATTTTCGAAACGGACAAATAAATATGTCTAATGGAAATCTAGGTTTTGAGTATAACGATGCTCTATCTCGTTTTTTTTATACAAATGAAACTTCTACTTATTATAGATTTAGTCCCTATGGAGACGAAATTGTATATAAGGACAACTATACAGAAAAACTAAACTGGACAATTAATAATAAAATCAAGAAGAAAATAGGAAAATATGATTGTACGGAAGCTAAATTGAAAATAAACGGAAGGTCATATACAGTTTGGTTTACATTTG
>JAYTNO010000179.1:0-3316 GCA_043748275.1 Flavobacterium sp.
ACTCTTGATGCAATGTCTGACATAATCTTTAATTTTAAATTTAATTTGTTGGCAAAAATAAAAAACTTTATTTTAAAACCACATTTTAGTTAATAAATATGAGTACGAATTTAAAAAAAATATTTCACAAAGACGACTTAATTTTATTTATTATCATTTATTATTCTTTTTTTTGCGTAATATTAATTACAGGATAAATGAAAAACATAGTAATATTTGCTTCTGGAAACGGCTCAAACGCCGAAAACATTATATTACATTTCAAAAAAAATAGTCATGCAAATGTACTCGCTGTTTTTACAAACAATCCTAGTGCCAAAGTTTTAGAAATTGCTAAAAATCTACATGTTTCGACGATTGTTTTCTCCAAAGAGGATTTAAAAACAAGTTTAATCTTACATAAACTAAATGTTTTTCGTCCGGATTTAATTGTGCTTGCAGGTTTTTTGCTTCAATTTCCAGAAAACATCATAAAAAACTATCCAAACAAGATTATAAACATACATCCTGCACTTTTGCCAAAATATGGGGGAAAAGGAATGTATGGAATGAATGTCCACAAAGCAATTCTGGAAAATCAAGAACTTGTAACAGGAATTACAATTCATTATGTAAACGAAAATTACGACGAAGGCAAAATAATTTTCCAACAATCGGTAAATATTGAAAACTGCAAAACTCCCGAAGAAATTGCTAGCAAAATTCATGAACTGGAAATGAAACATTTTCCCGAAGTTATCCAACAACTCCTCACTAATAATTCCTAACTTTGAATTCTTATCAAGTACATATATATACAGATGGCGCCGCCAAGGGAAATCCCGGAAACGGAGGTTATGGCGTAGTTATGGAACTTGTTGGTACGCCACACAAAAAGGAGTTTTACGAAGGTTTTAGACTCACGACCAACAACCGAATGGAATTATTGGCGGTTATTGTAGGTTTAGAAAAACTAAAAAACCCGAACATGAAAGTGCTTGTTGTATCGGACTCGAAATATGTGGTGGATTCAGTCGAAAAAAAATGGGTGTTGGGTTGGGAAAAAAAAGGATTTGTAAACAGGAAAAATTCCGATTTATGGAAACGATTCCTGAAAATTTACAGAAACCACCAAGTGAATTTCAAATGGATAAAAGGACACAACAATCATCCGCAAAACGAACGTTGCGACGAATTGGCTGTTTTTGCTTCAGCTCAAAAAACACTTTCAATAGATGCTTTTTATGAAAATGTTGATGCAAAATTGCTTTAAAATTAATAGTGCATTTTCAAAATATAATATAGTGTAATTTCAAAGTTTATTATAGTGCATTTTCAAAGTGTAGCGTAGTGTAATTTCAAAATTAGTTATATATTTGCAATTCTAAAACATTTATTATGAGTTCAAATAGAAGAATTAAAATTGAAATGGACATTTACAAAAACAAATATCCAATTTTGGCTTTAACTGGACCACGACAATCAGGCAAAACTACTTTCTTAAAAACACAATTTTCAGAGTATGAATATGTGAATTTAGAAAATTTAGATTTAAGAAAATTTGCAACAGATGATCCAAATGGTTTTTTAGCTCAATACGATAAATTTGTAATTTTTGATGAAGCACAGCGCGTTCCTCATTTGTTTTCTTATTTACAAACTAAAGTAGATGAAGATAAAATTATGGGCCAATATATCTTGTCTGGCTCGCAAAATTTTCATTTGATGCAAAATATCACTCAAAGTTTAGCAGGAAGAGTTGCCTTGTTTAAATTATTACCATTTGATATTTCTGAAATGCAAGATGCCAATTGGTTAAATGATGATTACGCCATAAATCTTCAAAAAGGATTTTATCCAGCAATTTATGACAGAGATATTCCAGCAAAAGTGTTTTATTCCAATTATATTCAAACTTATGTTGAACGAGATTTGTCGGAATTAATTCATGTAAAAGATTTAAAACAATTTCGAAATTTTATTTCATTATGCGCCGCAAGAGCAGGACAATTGTTAAATCTTAATTCGTTGGCTAATGAATGTGGTATTTCGCAACCAACGGCAAAATCATGGATTTCGGTTCTTGAAAGCAGTTATATTGTATATCAATTGCAACCTTATTTTTCAAATTTTAATAAACGCGTTACCAAAAGTTCAAAATTGTATTTTTATGACACAGGACTTCTTTGTTTTTTGCTAAAATTAAACGATGCCGAAAGTGTAAAGTTAAGCGCATTAAAAGGCAGTTTGTTTGAAAATTATGTGATAAATGAATATATCAAAAAAAATTATCATAACAATTTGCTATTAGATTTATGGTTTTGGCGCGATGCGGTTGGACACGAAGTGGATTTAATTTGGCAAGATTCAGAATTAATCAATTTAGTTGAAATCAAAGCTTCAGCAACAATAATGCCTGATATGTTTAAAGGATTAACCTATTTTGAAAAATTAAAACCCGATTTAATCCAAAGCAAATCAATAGTTCATACAGGATTGTTTAACCAACAAAGAACTTTAGGCAAAGTAATGAGTTGGATGGAAATTGGTTTGTAATTTGTGTTTGTATAAAGAATGATGCGTATAATTACTGTTTTTAAATTTGGTTTAACCAATTTGTCGATTGATGATTTTAATGAAAATGAAGAGAATAAGTTGCTTTGATTTGATATTTTTTTATACTTTTACTATTATTATTTATTCTATTAATTATGACAGTAACAGCATTGAAACATGTAAATGATAAATTGAAGAATTTACCAGACAGCTTGATTGAAGAAGTCGACAGTTATATAGATTTTTTAGCTTATAAACATTCTCAAGAAACTAATCAAATTCCTCAGTGGCATAAAGATGAAGTGTCCAAACGTATAAAGCTAAATAGAAAGCCGGTTGATGCGTTCGAAATGATTGATAATTTGGACGAATAGACGATGATTAATTATAAAATCGTTGCCGATCCAAAAGTTAAGGATGATTTAAAACAAGCTCGTGATTTTCTAAGTTCCAGAAGAAGAGGTTTTGGTAAAAAATTCTTACTAGAATATAGAACTACTTTAAAACATTTACAAAAAACCCCAAATTTTCAAGTTAGATATAATGATGTTCATTGTTTGCCATTGAAAACGTTTAAATATATGATTCATTTTAAAGTTGATGAAGAAAACAGAAGCATTCACATTTATGCAATACTTTCAACGTATTTGAATCCTGATAAAAATTGGATTAAATAATTACATACTTAATTTTTTATAAAAATAAAGATTAGAAGTTGCTTTGAAAGACTTTCTAACTTTAGACTTTGCAACTTTACGACTTATATGTATCTTTGCACCTT
>JAYTNO010000180.1:0-8825 GCA_043748275.1 Flavobacterium sp.
GAATTACAAGTTCCAGCTGCTTTACTAATCAAACTTGGTTATTTATCATTTAACTTTTTAAAAGATCAAGTTAATTTGGGTGATTATTGCACATTAGTACAGGAACAAAATAATTTAGTTGATAAATACGGAAGACATTTAGGCTATCTTATTTTAAACGATGGTAGAGTTTTAAACGAAATTATGATAAAAGAAGGCTATGCAAAGCCATATAACGATGTTTTCTGTGAAATGCTTCCATTGTATCAAGAATGGAATTTACAAGCTAAAAACAGCTTAAAAGGATTATATTCTTTAGTAAATAAATTTTAATTTGATTGTGGACTAAATGTGGGCTAAAAGTAGAAATAAAAAACCCTAACTTACTGATTAACAGTGGTTAGGGTTTTAATTTCGCGGAGAAAGAGGGATTCGAACCCCCGGACCTGTTACAGTCAACAGTTTTCAAGACTGCCGCATTCGACCGCTCTGCCATTTCTCCAATATGTTGCAACTACTTCCGTAATGCGGATGCAAATATAGGAACCTTTTTTTGTTTTCCAAAAACTATTTTTACAAATAATCAATTTATTTTTATTAATTTTCAAGTATATAAATATCAGTGATTTATAATCACGGATATTTGCCAAAATTAATTAATAAGAAACATATTCTGTTATTTCTAGTCCATAACCAATCATTCCGACACGTTTGGTTTGTTCCGCATTGGATACCAGTCGTATTTTTGAAATGTCTATATCATGTAGGATTTGTGCTCCAATTCCAAAATCTTTAATATCCATCACAATTTGTGGCGCTTTAAAAATACCTTGTGATTGTAGCTTTTTTAATTCTGTGATACGATTTAATAAATTAGAACCCTGTGCTTCTTGATTGATAAACAAAATAGCTCCTTTTCCTTCATCATTAATCAATTGAAACATATTGTCCAATTTTTTATCCGCATTGTTGGTTAAGGTACCTAAAATATCATTGTTGACAAGGGTCGAATTGATACGGGTCAATATGGAATCACCAATATTCCAAGTGCCTTTGGTAAGCGCTATATGGATTTGTTTGTTGGTGGTTTGTTGATAGGCTCTTAGTCTAAAAGTTCCAAATCGGGTTTCTACATCAAAATCTTCTTTTTTGACAATCAAGCTATCGTGTTGCATTCTATAAGCAACCAAATCTTCTATAGAAACTAATTTTAAATCAAATCGTTTGGCAACATCCACTAATTGTGGCAATCGTGCCATTGTTCCATCTTCATTCATAATCTCTACAATCACACCTGCCGATTTAAAACCCGCTAATCTTGCAAAATCGATAGCAGCTTCTGTATGTCCGGTACGACGCAATACGCCACCTTGTTTGGCTATCAATGGAAAAATATGCCCTGGTCTAGACAAATCATACGGTTTTGTAGCAGGATCAACCAGGGCTAAAATGGTTTTAGCTCTATCTGATGCGGATATTCCTGTGGTAACTCCGTTTCCTTTTAAATCTACAGATACTGTAAAGGCCGTTTCCATATGGTCGGTATTGTTATTGACCATGGCATGCAAACCAATTTCTTTGCATCTGCTTTCTGTCAACGGTACACATATTAACCCACGACCATGAGTGGCCATAAAATTGACCATTTCTGGAGTAACCATTTCGGCCGCTGCTAGAAAATCGCCTTCGTTTTCTCTATCTTCATCATCAACCACTATAATAATTTTTCCTTGACGAATATCTTCAATAGCTTCTTCGATGGTATTGAGTTTTATTTTTTCTAGTTGCATTATAATGGATTAAGTATTAGTAGGAAATATTTTTTTGAATAATTTTTGAAAAGGGTGTAAGATCACATCCAAATTGATCAAACCAATATCGTTTGTTGCTCTATACGTTAATAAGACGGCTAAGGGTGTTAAAATAATCGAGGACATCCAACAACCTAAAAACGGCGTTAATCCATTTTCTTGAGCTACCTTCTTTCCAAAGGTATTTATAAAATGGAAAATAATAAAAATAAGAATCGCAAAAACAATAGGCAATCCTAATCCTCCTTTTCTGATAATTGCTCCCAAAGGTGCTCCTATAAAAAACATTAACAAACAAGCAAATGCAATGACAAACTTATCGTATAATGCTATCCAATGCGTGTTTATGGTTTTTTGTTTGTAATCCATTTCGGCTTTTGAACCATCTATAGAATAGTTGGTATTAGTAATTGAACTGCTAGCAAATTTTAAAATTTCGAGTTGTTTTTTAGTGTCGTAGTTGGATAATAAATCTTGCTTCAACACTGTTTTTACACTATCTTTTTCAATGCTATTAATAGTGACGAAACTGTTTCTTTGCGAGATATTGTCAGTAAAGGAAATCAAATCTTTTTTGTAATTTCTGTTTAAAGAATCAATCGTATAGACCAATTCGTTTAAATTGAGCATCGTATTGGTATTCGTGATTTGAGCATCTTGCGCACTAGCACCATTTAATTTAGACAAATCAATATTGATGATGTACTTCTTGAAAGAACTTTTTGCAAAGGGCAAATTTTTACGTTCTTCATATTTTTTAGGAACCAAATCTTCATAATAATACCCATCTTTCAAAACCAATTTCAACACATTTGATTTGTCATTGCTAATCAATTCTCCTGTTTTCGATTTAATAACATTCTTACTGCCGTCAAAATTGTTCGATTTTTTATGGATGGTCACTCCAGTCAGAAAATTGCCGTTTTCTCCCGATTTTTTATCTACTTTAATGTTGTAACTGCCAACATCACTAAACTGTCCTTCGGCAATAGCCAAGGCGGGTTTTAGTTGAGCAATGTCTTTTCTGAAATTGATAAACTTATATTCAGCATACGGAATGACATTATTGGCAAAAAAGAAAGCGCCAATACTTAGAATAAAAATAAAAACAACCAATCCTTTCATGGCTCTTTGCAGCGAAATCCCTGCCGATTTCATAGCCGCAAATTCATAATTTTCTGCAAAATCACCAAAGGTCATAATGGAAGCGAGTAGGACCGAAAGTGGCAAAACCAAGGGGATAATTCTTGGCATAGAATAAAGCAAGAATTTCAAAACCATCACGATATCCAAATCTTTTCCTGCCAATTCAGAAATAAAAAGCCAAACCGTTTGAAGAATAAATATAAAAAAAAGGATTACAAATACCGAAGTAAATGTAATCACAAAAGTTTTTAAAATGTATTTATCAAGAATCTTCACTTCAAATTAATCTAACTTATTGATGTAGTATTTTGAAAATTTACTCGCCTCAAAGGTAAATTGATTTTTTGACAATGGTTGATTGGTTTTAAAAGAATTAACAGTCAATGTTGTTTTTGTTCCGTTTTTACCCACTTCAATCAAATTGTAAATGTTTTTGGTCTGAACATCAACACCTAAGAGAATTTCTTTGCGTTGGTCTTTGGCACTTATAGGGGTTAATTTTATATATTGTATCTGTCTTCCCTTAACATTTTGCGTGATATCCCAATTGAATTTGTAACCCGTATTAAAAAAGGTTAGCATTTTTGATGGTGTGATGGCAGTATCATCTTTCTCATTAAATTTAGATATAGACACTTCTTCATCTTCCGGATTGATGGTGTAGATTTTTTTTCCGTCAAATATTTTGGTCACACCCATTAAATTCAAAACATACAAATTATCTTTCAAGGTAACATTTCCTTTACTGTCTTGATTGATATTTTCTTTTGAATTGTTTAAGGAATACTTAAAATCAATTACGATATTATCATAACTTTTTACTTTAGACGTGACTTGGTCTAGCAAATCCTTAGCTTTTTTGTCTTGTGCCTGAATGGAAATACTAAAAATAAAGACGAATAAAAATTTAAAAAATGGGTTCATTTTTATGAATTATTTTGTTCATTGTTAAAAAATTGATCCAAAGATGTCAAGTCAGGAATATTCACGCTTCTTGCTTTGCTTCCTTCAAACGGACCAACAATTCCTGCAGCTTCTAATTGATCAATTAATCGACCCGCTCTATTGTATCCCAATTTCAGTTTTCTTTGCAAAAGCGATGCTGATCCTTGTTGAGCCGTTACAATTATTTCTGCAGCTTCTCTAAACAATCCATCTCTCTCAGATATGTCTATATCAAGATTGATGCCACTTTCTTCTCCAACAAATTCTGGAAGCAAATAAGCATCGGGATAGGCTTTTTGAGAACCAATAAATTCAGTAATTTTTTCAACCTCAGGCGTGTCTACAAAAGCACATTGCACACGAACAACATCATTGCCGTTGGTATACAACATATCACCACGACCAATCAATTGATCGGCACCTTGTGTGTCAAGAATAGTTCTAGAATCTATTTTAGAAGTTACTCTAAAAGCGATTCTCGCAGGGAAATTGGCTTTTATAATACCGGTAATGACATTCACCGATGGACGTTGAGTCGCAATGATCAAATGTATTCCAATGGCTCGAGCCAATTGCGCTAATCGTGCAATAGGTGTTTCAACTTCTTTTCCGGCAGTCATAATCAAATCGGCAAACTCATCCACCACCAAAACGATGTAAGGCAAAAAGCGATGTCCGTTTTCTGGATTTAGTTTTCTAGATTTGAATTTATCGTTATATTCTTTGATATTTCGAACCATAGCATCTTTTAACAAAGAATAACGGTTGTCCATCTCCACACAAAGTGAATTCAACGTATTGATTACTTTGGTATTATCCGTAATAATAGCATCACCAGAATCGGGTAGTTTGGCAAGATAATGGCGCTCGATTTTATTAAACAAAGTCAATTCTACTTTTTTCGGATCGACCAAAACAAATTTTACTTCCGCAGGATGTTTTTTGTACAATAAGGAAGTCAACACGGCATTTAATCCTACTGATTTTCCTTGACCGGTAGCACCAGCCATTAATAAGTGAGGCATTTTGGCCAAATCCACTACAAATGTTTCGTTAGAAATGGTTTTTCCTAATGCAATTGGCAACTCCATTTCGGCTTCTTGAAACTTAGCAGAACCAATGACACTCTTCATCGAAACCATAGTTGGATTCTTATTAGGAACCTCAATACCAATGGTTCCTTTTCCAGGAATTGGAGCAATAATACGAATCCCTAGTGCTGAAAGGGATAAGGCAATATCGTCTTCTAAACTTTTTATTTTAGAAATTCGGATACCCGCTTCAGGAACAATTTCATACAACGTTACCGATGGTCCAACGGTTGCTTTTATTTGTGCAATTTCTATTTTGTAGTTGCGAAGCGTTTCTACAATGTTGTTTTTGTTTTCTTCAAGTTCCGCTTGATTGATGGTAATTCCTCCAGTAGCATATTCTTTTAATAAATCTAAAGTTGGGAATTTATAATTGGATAATTCTAAAGTTGGATCAAATAAACCAAAATCAGCGACTAATTTTGATGCTAAATTTTCTTCAACGATATCTTCTTCAGGCGCTTTTTCTATTACAAAAGCTTCATCATTGGTATGAATAATTTCTGGAGTAGGAGCAGGAGTAACGGTAAATGGAGCTTCTTTTAGAGTAGGTTCCATTTTTATTTCAGAAGCATTTTGTATGGTAGGTTTTAAATCTTCTTTGTTGATTTCAAATTTTGAAATCGGTTTTAATTCTGGTTCTGCTATTTCCTCTTCTTCTTCCTCATTTACGGCAAATTCTTCTAAATTATAATCGCTAGTATTTACAGGTGTTTTTAAGGTATTTAAATCCTCATTAAACTCTTTTTTGTTTTTCTCAAAAAACGATTTTATTTTATCTGGAGAAACATTTATTTTGAAAATTAAATAGATGACAATTCCAAATATCAAAACCAATAAAGTTCCCGTTTTACCAATAAATTCTTGTGAAAATAAATTCATTTCAAATCCAATGGTGCCTCCAAGTTCTGGTAAAGTGGTAGCGAAAAAACCAAATAAGATAGAAATAATTATGATGGCAAATAAATCCCAAAACCAAATGTTTTTGAGTTTTTTGAGCGAAATATCTAATGCAAGAAAAGAACCTGTTAGGAAAAATAATTTAACAAACAAAAAGGAGGCTACTCCAAAGCCTTTATAAATGAATACATCAGATGCAAAAACGCCAAATTTCCCTAACCAATTGTTAACTTTTTCAGATCGGTTTAGTAAGTTACCAACGGCACTTTGATCATCTTGTCCGTTAACAAAAAAAGAAATAAAAGCGACTAATAAAGCAATTGAAAACAAAACCAACAAACTTCCTAACAACAATTTATGTTGTCTTGTAATTTTCCAGGATTTTTTATTTTCTACGGAACTTCCTGCTGTCTTGTCTGTTGTTTCTTTTTTTACCGTTTTTGCCATTATAATTTATAAAATTAAGAAAACTTAGGAATGTATATCAAACATCCAATTACTATTGCGGTCATAGCAGCAAAAAACACAGCGCCTGCAGCAATATCTTTTATAAAACCGATGCGTTCGTGAAATTCTGGATGAATAAAATCGGCCACTTTTTCAACCGCTGTATTCAAACCTTCTATACCAAGTACTAAACCGATTGCCAATGTTTGAATCATCCACTCTTCTCTTGAAATATGAAAATAAAAACCAGCTAGAATCATTAAAATTCCAATACAGGTTTGTACCATCACACTATGTTCTGTAGTAATAAGTTTGATGGCACCTTTTAGTGCAAAACCCATACTTTTGAAACGTCCTGTGAAAAAAGTTTTATCTCTTTCAAATTCTCCCATAATCTTATAGAGTAGCTAACGCTGCTTCATAATTTGGTTCGTCAGCAATTTCTGGAACTTGTTCTGTATATTGCACCACTCCATTTTCGTCTAAAACCATAACAACTCTAGAGTGTAATCCAGCCAATGGACCATCAACGATTTCCAAACCATTGTCTTTTCCGAATTTTCCAGTATTAAAATCGGATAAATTAATTACGTTTTCTAAACCTTCTGCACCACAAAAACGTTTTTGAGCAAAGGGTAAATCTCTAGAAATACAAAGTACTTTAGTGTTGGTTAACTGGCTTGCGCTTTCGTTAAATTTTCTAACAGAAGTTGCACAAGTTCCGGTATCGATACTCGGAAAAATATTTAAAACCAATCGGCTTCCAGCAAAATCTGCTAAAGTTGCCACAGATAAATCATTTTTTACTAATTGAAAATCAGACGCTTTTGTTCCTACTTTTGGTAATGTACCACTGGTGTTTATTGGATTTCCTCCTAATGTTATTGAAGCCATAATTGAATTTATATTTAAGCTCCCAAAAGTATGAAATTATTTCGGAATTGGGAAGAACGATTTTAAGTATAAAAATTAACAGTACTCCTCGTGTTTTATATATTTATTTATCGTAATATTGCAATATAATAATACTAAAACTATGGGAGCTTCAAAATCAGAATCTTTTTCGTTAGAACATAATGCAATGGCAGATTTATTTAAAGCCTTATCGCATCCAGCTCGAATAGCCATTGTCGATTATTTATTGTCTGTTGATAGTTGTATTTGTGGAGATATTGTAAACGAATTGCCTTTGGCACAACCTACCATTTCTCAACATTTGGCTGCATTAAAAAACGTCAATATCATCAAAGGAAACATAGAAGGAACGGCAATTTGCTATTGTATCAATCCCGATACTTTAGATATTATAGAAAATCATTTCAGCACGATTCGTCATAAATTAAAAAACAAATGTTGTTAATTGTAAAATTAAATTTCTCAATACTCTTATATTCCTAAAAAATGAAACTATCAGAAATTAAAGCCGAATTAAAAAAACTGGCTGCTATTGCTTTTCAATTGCCAAATGGTGATTTAGTACCCAGTCATTTTCACGTTACCGAAGTAGGTAAAGTAACCAAACACTTTATTGATTGTGGTGGTTCGATTCGTTCAGAAGAAGTGGCTAATTTTCAATTATGGGAAGCCAATGATTATGACCATCATTTGCATCCGGAGAAATTGGTTCATATTATTGAATTGTCAGAAGAAAAATTGCAAATTCCCGATTTAGAAATCGAAATTGAATACCAAATGAAAGAGACCATTGGGAAATTTAATTTAGACTTTGACGGCACTAATTTTCAGTTGAAATCTAAACTAACGGATTGTCTTGCCAAAGATCATTGTGGTATTCCACCCGAAAAAATGAAAGTCAAAATAGGGGAATGGAAACAAAAGGAAACTTCTTGTTGTACACCGGAATCAAATTGTTGTTAGGATGATTTCAAAAAAAGAACATTGGGAAAATGTATTTGCAACCAAGCAAGAAAATGAAGTGAGTTGGTTTCAGAAATTGCCACAAACCTCTTTAGATTTTATTTCAAAATTAAATATTTCAAAACAGTCCAAAATTATTGATATTGGCGGTGGCGATAGTTATTTGATAGATGCACTTTTAGAACAAGGTTTTGAAAATGTAACCTTATTGGATATATCTTCAAAAGCAATCGAACGCATAAAAACGAGATTAGGAAAAAAAGCCGATAAAGTTACCTTTATTGTTGCTGATATATTAGATTTTAGACCTACAGAATCCTATGATTTTTGGCATGACAGAGCTTCGTTTCATTTTCTGACCGAACAAAATCATATTGAAAAATATGCTAGTTTAGTATCAAAAGCAATTGCTGAAAATGGTAAAATGGTCATTGGGACTTTTTCAGAAGATGGACCCAAAAAATGTAGTGGACTAGACATTACTCAATATTCTGAAAGCAAAATAAAAGCAGTTTTTAATTCTGAATTTCAATTAATTGAATGTATAACAGAAAATCATCAAACTCCTTTTGATACCATTCAAAATTTTATTTTTTGTAGTTTTATAAAAAGATAAATATGTTTCAAA
>JAYTNO010000181.1:0-3293 GCA_043748275.1 Flavobacterium sp.
AAAGCAATATACTGCTGCTATTTCAGAAAAATTAATGCCTCAGTTTCAAAAACTAGTTGCTTTTTTGAAAACAGAATATTTACCAGTATCCAGAACTACTAGCGGTATTGGAAGTCTTGAAGGCGGAAATGAATTATACAAAGTTTACGTCAAACAATGGACCACTACTGATAAAACTCCTGAAGATATTCATCAACTTGGTTTAAAAGAAGTTGCGCGCATCAAAGCCGAAATGGAAAAAATTAAAAATCAAGTTGGTTTTAAAGGAACCATCATTGAATTTTTTGATTTTGTGAGAAACAATCCAGCCTTAAAACCATTCAAAAAACCAGAAGAAGTCTTGGCAAATTTTGAGAAAAATTATCAAATCATTAAACCTAATGTTGATAAACTTTTCTCTTTGCAACCTAAAACTCCTTTTCAAATAAAAAGAACAGAATCTTTTAGAGAAAAAACAGCTAGTGCCGAATATATTCAAGGTGCAGCAGATGGTTCTAGACCTGGTACATTTTATGTTCCAATTCCTGATGTAGCCAATTATAATTTTTATGGTGACGAAGATTTGTTTTTGCATGAAGCAATTCCTGGACATCATTTTCAAATATCATTGCAACAAGAAAATGCTGTTTTACCCGATTTTAGAAAGTTCAATTGGTTTGGTGCTTATGGCGAAGGTTGGGCATTGTATACCGAAAGTTTAGGCAAAGAACTAGGAATGTATACTGATCCTTATCAGTATTTTGGAATGCTCGGTAATGAAATGCTTCGTGCTACAAGACTTGTTGTAGATACAGGAATGCATTACAAAGGTTGGACAAGAGAGCAAGCTATACAATATGACTTGGATAATCTTGCCGAAAATGAGTCGGTTATTGTTCAAGAAATTGAGCGTTATATGGCAATTCCGGGTCAAGCATTATCTTATAAAATTGGGCAACTAAAAATTATTGAACTACGCCAGAAAGCACAAAAGGAGATGAAAGATAAATTTGACATCAAAATGTTTCACCAAAAAGTGTTAGAATCTGGAGTTATGCCACTAGCATTATTAGAAAAGAAAATTGATACTTGGATAAAAACAGGGAAATAAAATAAAAAAAAGCCTTTCTATTTGAAAGGCTTTTTTTGTGCGGATAATAGGACTCGAACCTACACGCCTTGCGGCACCAGATCCTAAGTCTGGCATGTCTACCAATTTCACCATATCCGCAAACCCGAGCAGTTTACTGCGAACTGGCGCAGCAATTGAGGTGCAAATATATGAATAATTATTAATTTCAAATTATGAATTATGAATTTTTTTAAAACTCTTTTTTGTACTTTTGAAATTATAAACAAAATCAAATTATGGACAATATAAAATCGTATGTGAATCAGCACAAAGACCGATTCATAAATGAATTAATAGAACTTTTAAAAATTCCTTCAGTAAGTGCCGATACTGCTTACTCTCAAGACGTTATAGACACTGCAGATGCTGTAAAAGCTAGTTTGGAAAAAGCAGGTTGCAATAAAGTTGAAATTTGCGAAACTCCAGGTTATCCAATTGTTTATGGAGAACATATTATAGATGCAACGCTTCCAACTGTTTTGGTTTATGGTCATTATGATGTGCAACCACCAGATCCATTGGATTTATGGACTTCGCCACCATTTGAACCCGTTATAAAAACAACCGAAATTCATCCAGAAGGCGCCATTTTTGCTCGTGGTTCTTGTGATGATAAAGGTCAAATGTACATGCATGTTAAAGCATTTGAATATATGATTGCCAATAATAATTTGCCTTGCAATGTCAAATTTATGATTGAAGGCGAAGAAGAAGTTGGGTCTAAAAGCTTGAGTTGGTTTGTTGAACGCAATCAAGAAAAATTATCTTGCGATGTGATTCTTATTTCTGATACAGGAATGATATCCAATCAGCAACCGTCTATCACCACTGGACTTCGCGGCTTGAGTTATGTAGAAGTAGAAGTTACAGGTGCTAATCGCGACTTACATTCTGGACTTTATGGTGGTGCAGTTGCCAATCCTATCAATGTTCTAGCCAAAATGATTGCTTCGCTTCACGACGAAAACAATCATATCACCATTCCTGGATTTTATGACAATGTTGAAGAATTAACTCTTGAAGAAAGAGCCGAAATGGCAAAAGCACCTTTTAATTTAGAGAATTATAAAAAAGCACTTGATCTCAACGATGTTTATGGCGAAAAAGGTTATGTAACCAACGAAAGAAACGCTATTCGACCAACACTAGATGTAAACGGAATTTGGGGCGGATATACTGGAGAAGGAGCCAAAACGGTTATTGCTAGCAAAGCTTTCGCTAAAATCTCGATGCGTTTAGTTCCGAATCAAGATTGGGAAGCTATTACAGAATTATTCACCAAACATTTCCTAAGCATTGCACCTTCTGGAGTTACTGTAAAAGTAAAACCTCATCACGGTGGACAAGGTTATGTAACTCCAATAGATAGTATTGGTTATAAAGCTGCTAACAAAGCCTACACAGAAACCTTTGGTGTTCCTGCAATTCCTGTTCGTTCTGGCGGAAGTATTCCTATTGTAGCCTTATTCGAAAAAGAATTAAAATCAAAAACGATATTGATGGGATTTGGTCTTGATTCTGATGCGATACACTCACCAAATGAGCATTTTGGAATTTTCAATTACTTAAAAGGTATAGAAACAATTCCGTTGTTTTATAAATATTTTGTGGAGTTGAGTAAATAATTTAACCGCAAAGTTCGCAATGATTTATGCAAAGCACGCAAAAAAAATCCGTTTATTCATTTATGAGTAAGCGGATTTTTTTATTTTTTATTCTTCTCCTCAATCCATTTTGACATATATTTTGTACTTGTCAAAGTATGATGCATTAGGATAGCACCCATAAAATTTTCTTGACGATGTTTTTTTAAAATATGTTGAACAGTAATAATTTGATTGTAAAAATCATTTTCAAAAAGTGATACAGAATAACGTTGGTTTACAATTTCCTTACCGTTTTGTTGTGCTTGTTGCCAAAGGGTTTTGTTATTATAGATTTCAATTGCAGCTTTGGCAATTTCTTCTGGAGTATCTGCAATTATTCCATTCCAAGGTAAATTTCCTTGCATCGATTCTGCACCAACAGTAGTTGTAATACTTGGTGTGCCACATTGCATGGCTTCTACTAATTTTCCTTTTGCGCCAGCGCCAAAACGAATAGGTGCCAAAACTATTCTTGCGTTACTTACAACATCGGCTGCATTTTCTGTTCTACCCAAAACTAAAAACTTTTCTTTAGG
>JAYTNO010000182.1:0-8748 GCA_043748275.1 Flavobacterium sp.
CCATTTATCACCAATAGTTTCTATTTGAGCATTGGTACTTTTTGAGTAATATTGTTCACTTTTGGGCATTTCGCGTTTATCATCTACATATAAGGAAATCAAAACTACTTCATTTTTCAATATCGATAATACGCGTTCATCAGACCAAACATTGTTTTCCATTTTACGACAATTGACACAAGCAAAACCAGTAAAGTCTATCATTATAGGTTTGTTAACTGTTTTTGCATAAGGCAAACCTTTGAAATAATCATCAAAAATTGGTATTCCGTGAGGTCCACTTTTGGCGCCATCAGGCAAAACAATAGCAACCGAATTTGTAGCTGTAGTAGGATTTGAATTTCCTAATCCAAACGGACTTTCACTATATTCTAATGGTGGTGGAAAAGCACTTATTAATTTCAATGGTGCGCCCCAAAGTCCTGGAATCATATAAAAAGTAAAAGAAAAAACAAACAAAGCCAACATCAATCGTCCTACAGAAATATGTGTGATGGTTGAATCATGAGGTAAGGTTAATTTTCCTAAAAGATAAATACCCCAAGTTCCAAAAATGGCAATCCAAATCGCCAAAAAGGTTTCTCTTTCAAACCAATGCAATTGCAAAACCAAATCGGCATTAGACAAAAATTTGAAGGCAAAAGCCAATTCTAAAAATCCTAAGGAAACTTTTACCGTATTCAACCATCCGCCTGATTTTGGTAACGTATGCAACCAACTTGGAAACATGGCAAACAACATAAATGGTAAGGCTAATGCGGTAGAAAAACCTAACATTCCTACTATTGGTGCGATACCACCTTTTGATGCTGATTCGACTAATAATGTTCCTACAATTGGACCTGTGCACGAAAACGAAACAATTGCTAATGCTAATGCCATAAAAAAGATGCCTATTATTCCCCCTTTATCGGCTTGTTTATCAACTTTATTTGCCCAAGAATGAGGTAACATAATTTCAAATGCACCCAAAAATGAGGTAGCAAAAACAATTAATAGCAGAAAGAAAATGACATTAAACCAAACATTGGTAGACAAAGCATTTAAGGCATCGGCTCCAAAAATCTTGGTTACTGCAAGTCCTAAAATGACATAGATACCAATTATAGAAATTCCGTATAAAATAGCATTACTTTTTCCTTGAGCAGGAGTTTTACTATGTTTGGTAAAAAAACTCACTGTCATAGGAATCATAGGGAACACACAAGGTGTTAATAAAGCAGCAAAACCTCCTAGAAATGCCAAAAAGAAAATGCGCCACAATCCTTTTTCGGAAGATTTTGGTTTTGTTGCTGCAGGAATTCCTTTTTCTGAAACAACCGTTTCACTTTTAATAGAATCCTTTTGTAGTTTTGGAGTAGTGGTTGTTTGTAGAGAATCTGTAGATGTAATGGGTGTTTCAAGTACTTCTTCTTCAACTGTTTCAACAGGAACGTCTACTTTCGGAATGACAAAAGTGAAACTCTTATTTTGGTTGATGCAGACTTCTTTACATACTTGATAATCTACTTTCGAATCTACTTTGAATCCTTTTGCATTGATGACATTTATCTTTTGAGTAAGCATCACTTTTTTAGAAAAGTACACCTCATCGACTTCAAACACATCATTATATTGTCTTTTGGTTTCGCTTTCGGCTGTTTTTCCAACCAAATTATAATTGCCTTTTTGATTTTTAAAAGTCATTTCTATAGGCAATGGTCCGCCATCTGGTGTAAATTGTGAATACACATGCCAACCGTCATCGATAGTTCCTTCAAAAATCAAATTAAATTCGGTGTCGGAGACTTTCTCTGTTCTTGAAGTCCATTTTACAGGATCCAATATCTGCGAAGTGACTTTTGTAAAGGCTAAAAAAGTAAAAAGGAATAGCAGTAATTTATTCATTGTAATGCTTCTTTTAATTGAATTTGTATTATTTTTTTTGTTGACTCTTCTGCTCTAAATCGATGGTCTTGACGAACACCTACTATCCAAACAATTTGATCATTGGAACATAAAAGCCACATTTTTTCTTTGTCTAACAAGGAGAATTTTTCATCTTTAAAAAATTTACTCACTTTTTTTGATTGTCCATTCATCCCAAAGGGTTGAAAAACATCTCCTTCTTTCCATCGACGCAAAACCAATGGAAATTGCAGTTTGTCTTCGTCAACAAATATAGCTTTTAATGCTTTTGTATCGATGTCGGTTACTTTACAAATTGAAATATTTATAGGAACTTTAACATCTTTCTGATCTTTTTCTATCTGATATTCTTCTGATATTCCTACTGATTGTAAAGGAATTAGAATCAACTCTTCTCTGTTTTTGAGCAATCTAAAATTTTCTGAAAAAACGTGTTTCCCCGATTGTGCATCAACCAAATCATAAATATCTTCCCAAGCGGTAAACCCAAATTCGCGCAACCAATGGTGCAAATAGGATTTGTAATTGGGGAGTTTTTTTAGTTTTATTACATCGAAAATGATTTCTTCTCCATTTTCCTTAGCAATTTGCTGATACATCAAAATCGCCGCATCTTCAACCATTGATTGTGCATCGAGTAAATGCGATTGCGTATTTTTGAAAGAAACCAAAAAATTAGAATTCAACTCTTTTAATGCTGGCACAATATGATGCCTGATTTTATTTCGTAAATATTTATCAGAAGCATTGCTACTGTCTTCTCTCCAAGCTATTGCATGGTTTTTTGCATAATCTTCTATTTCTTGTCTGGAAAAAATCAAAAAAGGACGAACAACTTTAGCATTTATTTCTGGAATTCCTACCAAACCATCCAAACCTGTACCACGAGAAAAATTAATAATAAAGGTTTCTAAATCGTCATCGGCGTGATGAGCAGTGAGGATATAATCGTATTTTTTAGCTTCCAATTGTTCTAAAAACCAATAATAACGAAGTTCTCGTGCTGCCAACTGTGTCGATACTTTTTTGTTTTCGGCATAAGCTTGAATGTCAAATTTCTGCACCCAAACCGGAATGCCTAATTTCTCGCATTGTGCTTTTACTAAAGCTTCATCACCATCACTTTCTGTTCCGCGTAAATTAAAATTGCAATGCAAAACAGCAAGATCATATTTCAATTGATGAAACAAAGCCATCAAAACCATACTATCAATTCCACCGCTAACGGCTAGAAAAATTTTTTTATTTTCTAGAAATGGAAATTTTTGGTCAATATGATGCTTTAGTTTCTGAATCATTTTCAAATATATACAATTCTAAGATAATTAGCTTAAAACTTTACGCATCGCTTTTGCTTTGAGCAAACATTCCTCGTATTCATTTTCGGGAATAGATAAAGATGTTATGGCACTTCCTACTGAAAAAGAAACATATTTTTTCTGTTGATTATAAAGAATACTTCGGATAATGACATTAAAATCAAAATCACCATTGGGTGTAAAATAACCAACTGCACCACTATATAAACCACGCTTGGTTTCTTCCAAATCTTCGATAATTTTCATCGCCGAAATCTTAGGAGCTCCAGTCATACTTCCCATAGGGAATGTAGTTTTGATTGCATCTATTACGGAGTATTTGTCCTCAATCTTTGAGGTTATAGTAGATATCATTTGATGCACTTGCATAAACGAATAAATGCCACACAATTCTTCTACCTGAACACTTCCTTTTTGTGCTGTCCGTGATAAATCATTACGAACCAAATCAACAATCATAATATTTTCTGACCGCTCTTTTTGATTGTGTTGCAATTGTGTTTTTGAAAACTCATCTTCTACAGGGTTTTCCATTCTTTTTGAAGTGCCTTTGATGGGTTGCGAAATCAAGTTTTCGCCTTCTTTTTTGAGATAACGTTCTGGAGAAGCTGATAATAAAAAATGATACTGATTTTTAAAAAATACGGCAAATGGAGCTTGGGATATTTCGTTGAGTTTCCAAAACTTTTCTAAGGGAAGTATTGAAGCATTTTCGGAAAAAAACTCCATACAAAAATTGGCTTCATAAATATCGCCACGGTGAATATAATCCAGCATTTTTTGCACTTTTGTAAGATAGGCTTCTTTCGAAATTTGTTGTTCAATTTGCAACGGGATTTGAGTTTCAAAAGCTTTTATTTTGGTCTCTAATAGCTCCTTAAAATCATCTTCAACTTCCTCATCGCACATATGGAGATACTGTATATGGAGTTGATTTCCTTTGATTAGAAAAAGTTTCTTTGGCTGAAAAAAATACAAATCCGGAAAATGTAACCCATCCTTATTTGCAGAATACAAAGGGGCTATATCATTTTTTAAATCATAAGATAAATAACCAAACAACCAGTCGTTGGTCGTTTGCTGGTATTGTTTGAGATCTTCAAAAGCATTAAAATAATCTGTTTTTATGGAGGTAAAAGCATCTACAGCAAGAATAACATCATAGCTTGAATATTTTTGAGGATAAGCATTACTATCCAAAAAAATAATTTCTCTGAATTGCTGTGCCCAAAACAACAGTTGTTGCTTGAATTGAACTGGATTAGGAAGCGTTTTTGTTATTGCTGTTCTCAAAAAAATACGTTTAGTTTTCAAATTTACAATAAAAAATTTCCTGCAATAAAGGTTTGCAAAATAATTGGCACAGTTTTTATTGCGAACCTCTTAATGTGTCACCCTAAAAATGATTTAATCTATTGAAAGAAAATTACTTGTACTTGTTTTGATTGCCATTTAGTATCCATGTGTATCTGTAATTTTTTAATATTCATTTTTTAAATCTATTTTTTATGAAAACAATTGTAAAATTGGGTGTACTCACCACTGTTACTGTCCTATCTTTCTATTCTTGTAAACAAGCCAGTGAGCAAGAACAGCATGTATCTGAAGAAGTCGTGACTGAATCGAACCCTTCAAATGAAAAAGCTTTAACTGCCAATAGTAGTAATCCAGAACTTCCTCCAAGAAAGTTTGTAAGAACGGCTGATGTCAAATTTAAAGTCAAAAATGTTCCCCATGCCACTTATGCTATTGAAAATGCAACCACAAAATTTGGCGGTTTTGTAACGCATTCTAATTTGCAAAGTACTGTTTCTGAAACATTCAAAACCAAAATAAGTCAAGACAGTACACTTGAAACTACAAAATTTAAAGTCGAAAACAACATTACGATTCGGGTACCCAACACCAAAATGGATACTGTGTTGCAAACCATTTCCAAACAAATCGCCTTTTTAGATTATCGCGTTATTAATGCAGACGATGTGTCACTCAAAATGATATCGAACCAATTGGCTCAAGACCGAAGCCACCAACACGAAAAGCGCTTAGAAAACGATATTGATACCAAAGGCAAAAAACTTCATCAAATTGTGGATGCCGAAAACCAATTGAACAATCAAAAAGAAAGTAACGACTCTAAAAAAATAGAAAATCTTGCCATACAAGACCAAGTCAATTTTAGTACATTGACTTTGCAAATCTATCAACCAGAAACCCTAAAACAAGAAATGATAGTTAGTGAAAAAAGCAGTACTGATTATCGGTCTAATATTGGTTTTCAAATTATTGAAAGTTTAAAGACAGGTTGGTTTATTTTGGAAACATTAATTGCCTTTGTTTTGCAGTTATGGTCTCTCCTATTGATTGGCTTTTTAGCTTTTTTACTTTACAAAAAATACAATACTAAAAGAAGTTTAAAATCTATATAACACGAAGTTGCGTTTTTTGTCTGAAAATATTTCTTATATTTGAGTAGTCAAACCAATACTTTTATATTATGAAAATTACAACCACTATTATTAGGACAATTATTGGGTTATTCTTGTTATTTGTTTCTATTGGTTTCTTTCTGAAACTTTTTCCTGAACCAGTTACTACAGGCGATTTCAAAGCTTTTCAACTGGGTTTAGTTGCTTCTAGTTATTTGATGCCTTTAGCCAAAGGAGTTGAATTATTATGCGGATTAGCATTTGTTACCGGAAAATATGTTGCCTTAGCCAATATTGTGGTTTTACCAGTTACACTAAATATTTTATTGATAAATTATTTTATGTCGCCAACAAATTTGCCTATAGCCATCTTACTTTTCTCAGGAAATATCTTTTTAATATATCGATATTGGAATCACTATAAAGGGTTGTTTGAAGCCAATTGATATCCATAAAAAAACCCGTTTCAATTACTGAAACGGGTTTTTTTTGAATAATTATTTTTTTAAACGTGCAATGCTCTATTTCCAGTTGCGGCTAGTGCAGCTTCTTTCATAGCTTCTGCAAAAGTGGGATGTGCGTGACTCATTCTAGATATATCTTCGGCAGATGCTCTAAACTCCATTGCGGTAACGGCTTCTGCAATCAAATCGGCACAACGTGCACCAATCATATGTATTCCTACTACTTCATCGGTTTTGGCATCGGCAAGAATTTTTACAAATCCGTCAAGATCGCCACTTGCTCTTGCTCTCCCTAAAGCTTTGAAAGGGAAACTTCCTGATTTGAAAGCGATTCCAGCAGCTGTCAATTGCTCTTCTGTTTTTCCAACAGCAGCAACTTCTGGCCACGTATACACCACTCCAGGAATTAAATTATAATCGATATGTGGTTTTTGTCCTGCTATTATTTCGGCAACCATAACACCTTCTTCTTCGGCTTTGTGTGCCAACATAGCACCACGAACCACATCTCCAATAGCATAAATAGTAGCAACATTGGTTTGCAAATGATCGTTGACTTCTACCATTCCTCTATCAGTAAGCTTCACTCCTGCTTTGTCGGCATTCAATCCATCTGTATATGGTCGACGACCAACAGCTACTAAGCAATAATCGCCTTCTAACGAAATAGTTTCTCCTTTAGCATTATCAGCTTGAACTGTAACAACTTTTCCTTTTCTAGTTACCGATTTTACTTTGTGCGAAACATAGAATTTCATTCCTTGTTTTTTCAATACTTTGGTCAATTCTTTAGACAAACTAGCATCCATTCCTGGAATAATTCGGTCTAAATATTCTACTACAGAAACTTGAGCACCCAAACGAAGATAGACTTGTCCTAACTCAATACCAATAACACCACCACCAATAATGACTAAATGTTTAGGCACTTCTGGCAATTTTAATGCTTCTGTAGAGGTTATTACTCGTTCTTTATCTAAAGTAATAAAAGGCAAATTAGAAGGTTTTGAACCTGTAGCGATAATGATATTTTTTCCTTCTATGGTTTCCGAAGTACCATCGGCTTTGGCAATTGCCACGTGAGTAGCATCAACAAACGAACCTAAACCTTCAAAAACAGTTACTTTATTTTTATCCATCAAAAACTTTACACCACCAGATGTTTGATCGACAACCGCTTGTTTGCGTGCAATCATTTTTTCTAGATTTACTTTAACTTCTCCCGAAACTTCAATTCCGTGATCGGCAAAATGTTGCAATTCTTCATAATGATGAGAGGAAGCCAACATTGCTTTTGAAGGAATACATCCAACGTTAAGACACGTTCCGCCAAGGGTTGCATATTTTTCGATAATTGCGGTTTTGAAACCTAATTGGGCACAACGAATTGCCGAAACATATCCGCCTGGACCAGAACCTATAATGACTACGTCAAATGAACTCATAGTTTTTGTTTTTAAGTGATGCAAATTTACAAATTCAATTTCAATTGCAATGTCAAAAATCAATTTCTATTTAGATAAATGCATCAATCCCAATCTTGGGCAACGAAAATCATTTTTACTCCATTAGATGAAGTTAATAGTAATTGATGCGCATTGATAGAAAACGAGGACATTTCTAGAATAGATTTAGAAAAATCAGCTTCTAAATTCATGTCTTCACATGCCATTTCGGTAGCTATTCCGTTAAAGAAACTTACTTTAGACTCTTTGATTTTGTAATTGAAAGACAAATTATTACAACCCATTTTTGAGGAAGCAATTTCTTTATTTGTCATATCTAAAAAACAATTTTTCTTGATAAGATACTCTTTGCTATACTCTTTGAAAGTGACTAACATCCATACCCGATTGATGTTTTGTGTAGTAGAAACAGTGACATCTTTTTTAGAATTACAAGAGAATGCAAAAATTGAAATTACTATTAAAATTTGATAATTTTTCATATTGTTATATTTTAAAAACTGTTGTATTCTTAACTTCTCCAATCATAAAAGTGCTGTGCGTACTGCCAATGTGGTTGAGTGTCGTGAGTTTTGTGACTAAAAATTCTCGGTATTCGTCCATATCTTTCAAACAAATCTTTAGAATATAATCATAATCGCCACTCACGTGAAAACATTCAAGAATTTCATCAAGTTTAACCACTTCTTTTTCAAATTGATTGATGAATTCTTTAGTGTGTTGAAGTAACTTTAAATGACAGAAAACTACAAAACCTTTATTGATTTTATTTCTATTCAAAAGTGCAACATAATTATCAATGATACCTTCTCTTTCTAGTTTTTTGATACGCTCATAAACTGCAGTGACAGATAAATTGAGTTTCAAAGACAATTCTTTGGTAGTTTTTTTGGTATCTTTTTGTAATAAATACAGCAATTTTTTATCGATACTATCCATTTCTTAAGAATTTAAAATGATTCAAAATCTTTACTTATTTTATTTTTGGCTCAAATATAGTTATATTATCTATTTTATGTATAAAATTTAGTTTTAAAATCTAATATTACTACTATATATTGTTTATTAATCTAATTATATTCATTTTTGAATAATAGAATAAAAAAAATTAATTTTTAAAATTATATAAAATGAAAGATTTTAATCCCGCTGATAAAATACA
>JAYTNO010000183.1:0-20281 GCA_043748275.1 Flavobacterium sp.
AGAAGAACGCGTAAATGCTAAGAAAAAAATTGAAATAAAAAGAACATTTCCGTTTCCGATTCAAAATGCTGAAGAACTTTTAAATTATACTATTCAAGAAAATAAATTAATTTCTGAAATAGTGCTTGAAAACGAAAAATCAATGCGTTCTGAAACCGAAATTGATTTTGAGTTGATGCGTATATGGCACACTATGCTTGAGTGTATGTATATTGGTTGTCATTCCGAAGGAATTCTTCCTGGTGGTTTAAATGTTCGAAGACGAGCATTTGATATGCATCAAAACTTGATTGGTTTGGCCAATTATAATTCGCCACAAAGTTGGTTGGAAGAAATTAGAAAAACAGAAGTTAAATTTCGTCAAATCTTAAAATGGGTTTCCTGTTTTGCTTTAGCAGTAAATGAAGTCAACGCAGCTTTAGGAAGAGTAGTAACAGCACCAACAAACGGAAGTGCTGGTGTAATTCCTGCTGTTTTAATGTATTATTTAGTAATTGAAAATCATAATGCTGGCGAAAAAGAAATCAAGCAATTCTTGATGGTTGCTGGAGAAATTGGTAGTATTTTCAAAAAAGGCTCAACAATTTCAGCCGCAATGGGTGGATGTCAAGCAGAAATTGGTGTTTCATCAGCAATGGCTGCTGCAGCTTTGTGCGAAGTTATGGGCGGCACTCCAGATCAAGTTTTGATGGCTGCAGAAATTGCTATGGAACATCATCTAGGTTTAACTTGCGATCCTATTGGTGGTTTGGTTCAAATTCCGTGTATTGAGCGCAATACTATGGGAGCAATAAAAGCAATAAATGCTGCAGAATTAGCGATGGAAACCGATGCTAAAAACGCCAAAGTTCCTTTGGATAAAGTGATTGATACGATGTGGCAAACCGCAAAAGATATGAATTCTAAATACAAAGAAACCTCCGAAGGTGGATTGGCTATTGCTGTAAATATGGCAGATTGTTAGATAAAATTCCATAATTAATATTAATATCTCTTATTTTTATCCTAAAAGATAAATTTATTTTTTAAAATACTTACTTTTGATTAAAAAGAGACTGTTATGCAAAAAAAAATACTTTTCTTCTTCTTATTATTTTCCACAATTGTTTCTAGCCAAATCACTTATGAACATTTCTATTATAATGGATATATTTCTAGAATTGTTTTAGAAAATTCGGGTGAAAAATACTATTTAGTGAATAATGGAACTCATCAAATTGAATTTTTTAATGCCAATCATTCTGTTTGGAAAACAGTCGTTCTTTCTGTACCAACAAATACTTATAATATAGGTATAAATCACATTTCTGAAACAAAGATTAAAACTGATAATCTAATTGAAATTTCTTATACAACATATTCATCAGGAAATTCAGGAAATATATATCAAAGCAAAATAATAAATGAAGAAGGAACGGTTTTATTGAGTGTTGATAATTGCTCATCACTATTAGTAAATGAACAAGAAGGACTTGCTACTAAAATTATATCTAAGACTACATCAGAAAGTAATGTATATTCTGTGCCTGATTTATTACTAGAACACACCTCTACAGATAGTGAAACGAATAGAATTAAGTTAGAAAATTCTGGAATAAAATACTATACTTTCAATTCAGAAAATGGTAATGTAACTTTATATAATATTGATTACTCATTTTGGAAAAGTATTACTCTCAATAAGCCAGAAGGTTATAGTTTTTCTGGAATATCTTTTTTATCAGAAAATCAAATTAATGATGACAACCTAATTGAAGTTGGTTACGGATATTATATCAATGGACAAAATTCGACAAGTCAATCTAAAATAATTAATGAAAACGGTATAACTTTATTGACAGTTGATAATGCTCGAAATATAACTTTAAGTAATGTTGACGGTTTATCTAATAAATTGATGGCTTATACAAATTCAACTAATAGTGGTGAAACAAAAATATTTAGTTGCCCAAGTTTAACTCTAGAACACACTTATGAAGGAAGTGTAGAAAGGATAAAGCTAGAAATTTCGGGTGAAAAATATTATGATACCAAAAAAAACGCTTACTATTTTGATAGTACATTGCCTTCTCAAACTATAATATACAATAATGATCATACTCCTTGGAAAACAATTTCTACACCAGTACAAGAATATTGGACTGTTACAAGTGTTTATGTATCTGAAACAAAATTTGACTCTGACAATCAACTAGAATTAGCATACAGTAGTTATTCGAATACTTTAGATGGAGGTCATTATGAATCTTATATAATAAATGAAGATGGTATAGTTTTATTAACTTTACCTTATGCTTCTTATCTTAATATTAGTGAATTACCATATCTACAAAACAAATTAATTGTTTTTAGTACTCCAAATCTATTTGAACAATTACCAATTGCTTCAAGCGTATATAAATTAGAAGGAGCAACTGCAGGAGTTGAAGAATTTAATATACTTAAAGTTAGCATTTCTCCAAATCCAGCTAGTTCTTATTTAGAATTCAAATCTCAAAATTCTTTGATTAAGAAAGCTGTAGTTTATGATTTTCAAGGGAAAATTATCCAGAAGCTTGAAGGTAAAAACCTGAAAACTATTGATATTCAGAAAATTAAAGTTGGCTCCTATATTATTTTACTTACGGATGAAAATAATAACACATCAGCAAACAAATTTATTAAAAAGTAAAAGTTGAAACTTTAAATAAAATAATTTTTAACTTTTTATTTTCTACCAACCCTCACTCAATCCATTTTTTAAAGCATTTTGATATTTTTCTAAATCAAATTGATATAAATCTGGTGCTTTATGAGCGCCACCTTTTCGGCTTTCATCCAATTTTAAAAGAATATCATAACGAAGCATTTTTCGATAAAAATTACCTCGATTGAGTTTTTTGCCCAAAATAATTTCATATAATTTCTGCAATTCTGGCATTGTAAATTTTTGTGGCAACAAATTATAACCAATAGGTTTATGATTCAATTGTTTGCGAAGTGTGAGCAATGCTTTGTCAAAAATAACGCGATGGTCCATCATAAATTCGGGAAGTTCATTAATATCTTTCCATTCACAAGCATCCGAAATTTCATCAATTACCAAATTAACTTGCGAATAATCAACTAACGCGTAATAACCTATAGAAATAAAACGTTGTTTATTCCAAACTGTATCAGGATATTCTTCAAAAAAACCTTCTGAGCGATTCAAATCTCCGAAAACTTTAAATTGTTGTAAGTAAATATTTTCAGCACCTGTTCTAGAAAATAAAATTCTATTGGCACCATCTATTAGACTTTCATTTTTTAAAACATAACCGCCTGGAAGTGCCCATAAATGTTGATCCTTTATTTTGGTAATTAATACTTTTAAAGAAGCATCATTAAATCCAAATACGACACAATCAATTGACAAATGCGGCAGGTATATTTTCCAAGCTTCATCTGATTTTTCCTCTATTATTTTTTTTACATCCATCGGTTAAAATTCTGTGCTAAAATACAAATATGATTCTCATTTTAATATTTAATAGCTGAAAATGAAAAAATTATGTCTTATTATTTTGCAAATATTAAAAAATATAATTAATATTGCTTCATAATGAAGCATTAAAATATTATTTAACCAACCATAACCAATGAAAAAAAATAAAATTCAAAAAATTGCAAAGAATACAATTCTTTCTGCTTTAATAATCTCAGGAATTTCTTGGAATAAAAAAGATATTGAAGATCCAAAAGAAGTACCCGTTTTAACTCAAAATGGTTTTACTTTTAAAGATTTAAACCAAAATGGTAAATTGGATAACTATGAAGATTATCGTCTTCCTATAAATGAGCGAATCAAAGATTTGATTAGCAAAATGACTGATGATGAAAAAGCAAGTATGCTTATTGGAATTGGAATGCCAGGATTTGACGCTACCACTTTTAAATTTATTCCCGGTGCCTATTTAGGTAAAGTTCCTGCTGCTGCTGGTGGTACTTTTGAAATTAAAAGATTAGGAATTCCAACTGTGGTTGTTTCTGATGGTCCAGCTGGATTGCGTATCAATCCTAAAAGAGATAATGATTCGAATACTTATTATGCAACAGCTTTTCCTGTAGGAACTGCATTAGCCTCTACTTGGAATACCGATTTGATAAATACCGTAGGAAAAGCAATGGGCAACGAAGTTAAAGAATATGGTGCCGATGTTTTACTTGGACCAGGAATGAATATTCACCGCAATCCTTTATGTGGTAGAAATTTTGAATACTATTCTGAAGATCCTTTTTTAACAGGAAAAATTGCCGCTGCAATGGTAAACGGAATTCAATCAAATGGAGTTGGTACTTCTATCAAGCACTTTGCTGCCAACAATCAAGAACGCAATCGTATGGGTGTAAATGCACATATTAGTGAAAGAGCATTGCGTGAAATTTATTTGAGAGGTTTTGAAATCACGGTTAGAGAAGCACAACCTTGGACGATTATGTCTTCATACAATTCAATTAACGGAACGTTTACTTCGGCTAGAAAAGATTTATTAACTACTGTTTTAAGAAACGAATGGGGATTTAAAGGTCTAGTAATGACCGATTGGTTTGGAGGTTACAACAGTTTTATGGCACCTTTTGGTCCAAATGCAGTAAGCGATGTTACTGCTCAATTATCTGCAGGAAATGATTTATTGATGCCAGGATTGCCAACTCAAAAAGCAGCCATTTTAGAAAATATGAAAAATGGCAAATTAACAAAAGACGTTGTAGATAAAGACTTAACTAGAGTTTTAGAATTAGTTTTAAAATCTCCAGCAATGGCCAATTACAAATATTCAAACAAACCAAATTTAAGCGGTAATGCAGAAGTAACAAGACAAGCTGCTGCAGAAGCTACTATTCTTTTGAAAAATGATGGAAACACTTTGCCTCTATCTTCAAAAGAAAAACCATTGGCAGTTTTTGGAATTACATCCTATGATTTTATTTCGGGAGGAACAGGAAGTGGCGATGTAAATGAGGCGTACACTATTTCTTTAATAGACGGTTTGACTAATGCTGGAACAAAATCAGTAAATAAAAGTGATTTTAATAAAGTAAATGGTGGAATTAATTCAACTGGAGATTTAGCAAAAGACAAACCAGCTACCAAAAATCCAGTGACAAATTTTACTATTGACAAAGATTTACAAGCGTTATACCAACCTTATGTTGCAGAACAAAAAGCAAAAGAAATGGAACGCCGTGATAAAGAAGGTGGACTTTTGGCAACTCCAAAAAGAATTGCAGAACTAGAATTATCAAAAGAAATCATACAAAACAAAGCCAACACTTCTGAAACTGCTTTAATAACTATTGGCAGAAATGCAGGAGAAGCTGCAGATAGAAATGTAGATGCCGATTTTAATTTGGCTCCAGATGAAGTAAATTTGATTAACAATGTTTCAGAAGCTTTTCATTCTTTAGGAAAAAAAGTAGTCGTAATTCTAAATATTGGTGGTGTTATAGAAACTGCTAGTTGGAAAGATAAAGTTGATGCTATAATTTTACCTTGGCAACCAGGACAAGAAGGTGGTAACTCTGTTGCTGATGTTCTTTCTGGAAAAGCCAATCCTTCTGGAAAACTAACAATGACATTTCCAGCAAAATATGAAGATACACGATCAGCAAAAAACTGGATTGGAACTCCGCCAGAAAACCCAACAAGTGTAACCTATGAAGAAGGAGTTTACGTTGGATATCGTTATTTTAATACTTTCAATGTAAAACCATCTTATGAATTTGGATATGGACTATCCTACTCTACTTTCGATATTTCTAATGTAAAAGTAAGTTCAAAATCTTTTGTTGGAAAAATGACAGTTTCGGTAACAGTAAAAAATACTGGAAAAGTTGCTGGAAAAGAAGTAGTTCAATTGTATTTATCAGCTCCAACAAAATCTATTGATAAACCAACATCAGAATTGAAAGCTTTTGCAAAAAGCAAAGTGTTACAACCTGGCGAAAGTCAAGTTATTACTTTAACTTTAAACCCAAAACATTTAGCTTCTTTTGTACCTCTCAGAAATGCTTGGATTGCAGATTCTGGAGCTTATAAAGTTGCAATCGGAACATCGTCTTTAAATATTAAGAAAACTGTTGATTTTAGTTTAGCCAAAGAATTAGTTGTAGAAAAAACAAATTCTTCGTTTGCTGAAGATGTGAAATTTACAGATTTGAAGAAATAATTCAAATGCAAAATAATTTAAATACCAAACCACATTATCCTATACTTGACGGTCTTCGAGGTGTTGCTGCAATAATGGTGGTTGCTTTTCATATTTTTGAAGCACACGCCACAAGTCACCTTGACCAAATTATAAACCATGGTTATCTAGCAGTAGATTTTTTCTTTTTGCTATCTGGTTTTGTAATTAGTTATGCATATGATGATCGTTGGGAGAAAATGTCGGTAAGTAATTTTTACAAACGTCGTTTGATTCGATTACAACCAATGGTAATTATGGGTATGATTATCGGGGCATTACTTTTTTATTTTCAAGATTCAGTTTTATGGCCAACAATACACGAAGTTCCTATTTGGAAAATGATTTTGGTGATGATAATTGGATTTACATTAATTCCTGTTCCGACATCATTAGATATTCGTGGTTGGACAGAAATGCATCCACTTAATGGTCCAGGTTGGTCTTTGTTTTATGAATATATTGCAAATATTTTGTATGCTCTTTTTGTTAGAAAATTTTCAAAAATAATGCTTTCAATTCTAGTTTTCATATTTGGCTGTATCTTAATTCATCTAGCAATTACAAGTCCAAATGGAGACATTATTGGAGGTTGGTCACTAAATCAAGAACAAATGCATATTGGTATTTCTAGAATGATGTATCCGTTTTTTGCTGGAATACTCCTTTTTAGAATTGGAAAATTAATTAAAATTAAAAATGCTTTTTTATGGTGTAGTTTACTTGTAATTGCTGCATTGGCAATGCCTAGAATTGGCGGTAATGAACATTTATGGATGAATGGTTTATATGATTCAACTGTAGTAATATTATTTTTTCCATTAATAATATTTTTAGGTGCAAGTGGCGAGATTACAAGTAAATTTTCGGCACAAGTATGTAAATTTTTTGGAGATATATCTTATCCAATATACATTACTCATTACCCTATAATTTATATTTATACTGCATGGGTAGCAAATGGAAAAGTTAAATTTAGTGACGCTTATCCTTATAGTATTCTAGTTTTAATATTGTGTGTTTTTCTTGCATTTGCTTGTTTAAAATTGTACGACATTCCAATTAGAAATTGGTTAAAAAGAAAATACTTGTAAAAAACACAACCAACCATTATATTTCTAAAATGGATTTGATACCAATCAAGTCCATTTTTTTTGTTATTAACAAATCGATTTTAGTACTTTTACATTCTCAAATAAACAAACTATGTCTGTCGCCAAAAAAGATTACAAAAGAATTACAGTAAAATCATTAATCGAAATGAAAGCCAATGGCGAGAAAATCTCAATGCTTACTGCATATGATTATACAATGGCGAAAATTGTTGATACTGCGGGAATAGATGTTATTCTTGTTGGAGATTCTGCAAGTAATGTTATGGCTGGACACGAAACAACATTACCAATTACACTAGACCAAATGATTTATCATGCTAGTAGTGTTGTACGAGCTATTGAGAGAGCATTGGTTGTGGTAGATTTACCTTTTGGTAGTTATCAATCAGATCCAAAAGAAGCTCTGCGTTCTTCAATTAGAATTATGAAAGAAAGTGGTGGACACGCCGTAAAAATGGAAGGTGGAAGTGAAATTAAAGAAAGTATCAAAAGGATATTAAATGCCGGAATTCCAGTAATGGGACATTTAGGTTTAACACCACAATCTATTTATAAATTTGGAACCTATACAGTTCGTGCCAAAGAAGAAGAAGAAGCTGAAAAATTGATGGAAGATGCTAAATTATTAGAAAGTTTAGGCTGTTTTGCATTGGTTTTAGAAAAAATTCCTGCTCATTTAGCCGAAAAAGTTGCCAAAAGTATTTCGATACCTGTTATAGGAATTGGTGCTGGTGGTGGTGTTGACGGACAGGTTTTGGTCATTCATGATATGTTAGGAATGAACAATGAATTTAGCCCACGCTTTTTACGTCGTTATTTAAATTTATATGAACAAATGACTACTGCAATCGGAAATTATGTTGCTGATGTTAAAAGTCAAGATTTTCCAAATGCGAATGAACAGTATTAATTCTGATGAAATCAATCATTGAAACCAATCGATTAGTTTTAAAATCATTAAAACTTGATGATTATATTTTTATAAAAAATCTTGTAAATACTGAAGGTTGGATAAAATTTATTGGCGATAGAAATATCAAAACCGATGATGATGCTAAAAATTACATTAAAAAAATACAAGATAATAATGCCGTAAAATATTGGATAGTTAACCTTAAAGACAAAAATATACCAATTGGTATTATTACATATATAAAAAGAGACTATCTAGAATATCACGATTTAGGTTTTGCATTTTTGCCAGATTTTCATAAAAAAGGTTATGCTTTTGAAGCTACAACTAGAGTTATTCAGGAATTAAAGTCAAATCAATTAAACTCTGAAATTTTAGCCACTACTATTCCTGAAAATAAAAAATCTATCGAATTACTTGAAAAACTTGGTTTTGAATTCAAAGAATCAATTAAAAATAATGACGAATCTCTTTCGGTATATTTAAAAAAAATGTAGTGAGCACAAAAATAATCTCCACCAAATCAAACCTACAAATTCTACACGAAGACAATCATATAATTGTGGTAAACAAGCGTGTTGGCGATATTGTGCAAGGTGATAAAACAGGAGACAAACCGCTTTCTGAAGTTGTTAAAGAATATATTAAAGACAAATACAACAAGCCAGGCGAAGTGTTTCTTGGTGTTGTTCATCGACTTGACAGACCAACGACCGGAATTGTAGTTTTTGCCAGAACCAGCAAGGCTTTGACAAGATTGAACGAACTTTTTAGCAATCGTGAAACTCAAAAAACCTATTGGGCAGTAGTAAAAAACAAACCACCAAAATCTGAAGATACATTAGTTCATTTTTTAAAAAGAAATGAGAAAAACAACACATCAAAAGCACATTTAAAAGAAGTTCCTGTAAGCAAAAAAGCTTCTTTAGATTATAAAATTATGGCAACTTTAGACAACTATCTTGTTTTAGAAATCAATTTGCATACTGGCCGTCATCATCAAATAAGAGCCCAGTTACAAGCTATTGGCTGCCCAATAAAAGGAGATTTAAAATATGGTTTTGATAGAAGCAATCCAGATGGCGGCATTCATCTTCACGCTCGAAAATTGGTTTTTATTCATCCCATAACCAAAGAAAATATAGTACTTATTGCTCCAACACCAAATGATGCAATTTGGAATGCTATATAATATTTTAACCAAACATTTAATTATATGCTTATTCAGTATAAATAATATTTTTAAGTTTTTATTATGTTAAAATTTCATCCTTTATAGAAATTTTTCGTCAAATTAGTTTTCTTTCTATTAAAATTATTAAATTACAATGATTTTACAAACTATATAATGGACAAAACTTCAAACAAGAATTTTTTCTCTAAAATGTTGATTATCATAATTTCAACAACAATATTTTTGCTTACACTTTTGTTTTTACTCTTTTTCTTTATTCTAAAAGATGATAGAAATTTTAAAGTTGAATTCAAAAACACAGAGATTATTATACTAATCTTGATTTTTGCTATCGTAACTAATATGATTTATTATTTATGGTACTCCAAAAAACAAATTCAAAATCCATTAGATTTGATTCAACAAATACTTTCTACTGATAGCACAAAAGCAATAGAAAAATTAAAAGAACATTCCGGAGAATTTGGTAAAATTGGTCAACTTTTAGAGCAATCAAAAAATCAAAAAATTGCACTTCAAAACTTAAAAGATAAAGCAGAAGAAAGTGACCAACTAAAATCTACTTTTTTAGCAAACTTATCTCACGAAATTAGAACACCAATGAACGCCATAATGGGGTTTTCTAATTTACTAAGAAGCAATGATTTGAACGAATCTGAGAAAATATCCTATATAGATATTATTGATAAAAGTGGCGAAAATCTTGTGCTTATTATAGATGATTTGATCGAAATGTCTAAACTAGACTCAAAACAAGTTACTCCAAATTATTCGAGTATAGACCTAGAATCTAGTATGAGTGATTTGTATAATGCTTATAAAATTACTATTCCAAAATCTAAAAAAATAAATTTTTATAGAATTGAAAGTTTAAAACCAGCAAAACAAAACATAATTGTTGATGAAGTAAAACTCAAACAAATCATCACCAATTTACTATCTAATGCTGTAAAATATACCGATAAAGGAGAAGTGTCTTTTGGTTATGAAGTTGATAAAGGAACCAAACAAATAAAATTTGTTGTAAAAGATACAGGTCTAGGAATAGAAAGACAAAACCAACATTATATTTTTGACCGTTTTAGAAGAGTCGAAGATGATCAAGCAATAAAAGTTGGAGGTTTAGGTCTTGGTTTAGCGATTTCTAAAGCCTATGTTGAACTTATGGAAGGCACCATTTATATGGAGTCTAATGTAGGAGAAGGTTCTATTTTTACCTTTTCAATTCCATTAAATTTTGATACTTCAATGCCTGTTATGAAAATAGTACCTAAGGTTGAAGAATTTGGTCTCAATGAAACTGGAACGATATTAATAGCTGAAGATGACAACATCAATTATTTGTTTTTTGAAAAAATAATGCAATTCAAAAGTTATACAATTCTAAGAGCATCAAATGGGCAAGAAGCTGTTGATTTTTGTACAGAAAATCCTGAAATAGATTTGGTATTAATGGATATAAAAATGCCAGTGATGGATGGTTTTCAAGCTTTTTCGAAAATAAAGAAAATAAAACCAAATTTACCAATTATAGCTCAAACGGCTTACTCATCTATTGAAGATAAAAACAAAATTATTGATGCTGGTTTTTCTAGTTATATTACAAAACCTTTAAATAGAGAAAAGTTATTTGAAATGATTAATCAATTTATGAAAAAATAGGTCGATGTTTTTTCAAATCAAATCTTATTTCAAATTTCTTATAAACTCATCAAACCAACATGGTATTCACTCTCCTTTTGTTTTTGATTTAGTGACCAAATGTTCTTATGACAAAACACTAAAACCTGAATATAAAATACTAAATCAATATCGAAAATCGCTTTTAGGAAATAAAAATTTTATAGAAGTTACCGATTTTGGAGCAGGATCAAAAGTGTTTAAAAACAACAAAAGACAAATTGCTAAAATTGCTTCAACTGCAGGAATATCTTCAAAAAGAGCAAGATTATTATTTAGAATAGTCAACTATTTTCAACCTAATTCTGTATTAGAAATAGGAACTTCATTGGGCTTGGCAACTTCGGCATTATCTTTAGGAAACCCAAAATCAAAAATTATTACACTTGAAGGTTGCACCAATACAGCAAATCAATGTCAATTGCAATTAGAAAAATTTAATTTAAATAATGTAACCTTAATTACTACTGAATTTAGTAAATTTTTGAATCCTATTGAATTGAAAAACACCAATTTTGATTTAATTTATTTTGATGGAAATCATTCCAAAAAAGCAACCTTAGATTATTTTGAAATACTTTTACCAACCATCACCAATACTTCTGTTTGGATTTTTGATGATATTCATTGGTCATTAGATATGGAAGAAGCTTGGAAAATTATTAAAAATCACCCAAAAGTTACTGTTACAATTGATACTTTTCAATGGGGAATTATTTTTTTTAGAAGCGAACAAGAAAAAGAACATTTTGTGATTAGAACATAAAAATAAAAAAAAATGACAACCATCCCTGATTGTCATTCTTCCAATAAATTAACACTAACCTTTTTTTTTATTCTTTTGCTTCTTGATTTTCATCAGATTTTGCACCCATTCGATTTACTTTCAACATTGGTCCAAATTTAAATTTGATTGAAGCAATTTTTCCGTTATCACTAGAAGATAATCCTTCTTTTTCAACCGTATTTTTACGAGTATCTAAAGCTTCATAGATTAATTTGATTTCATCATAATCTTCTCTAGAATAATTGGCTTTATTATCTTTATAAGACTGGAAAAAAGTATCATAAACACTCAAAATGTTTTTTGCATTTACCCAATCAAAATTCATATCCTCACCTACTTTACCTTCTCCAAATAAAGCATTACGAAGTTTTTGTTTTGAATTTGGCATTACAGTTACCTTAACCTCTGCAGCTTTTGTTTCTACACTTGTTTTAAGTTCGTCATATTTTGCATTTGCAGCATCAGTTTTTACTTTGTATGAGTTTTGAGTATTCTCATCAAGTTTTACCAAAGCCTCGTTTGCTTCCATATTTCTTTTATCGAAATCTACAGAAATTTTATTCCAATTTGTTTCTAAATCGGCAACAGAAACAGCTTTTAGAGAATCTACATAATGTTCTAGTTCACTAATTCTTTTGTCAGCCAAATCTTTTTCTTCATTTTTACAAGAAACCATTCCTAATAAAACCATCGAAAACAACCCTAATTTTAATGCATTTTTTTTCATAATAAATAAGTTTAAATATTTAATGTAAAATTAATTAGTCAGTAGTCTTCAAAAGTTACACATTTATGTATAAATATTATATAATTATGATTTAATTCTTATCAAAGTTTGTAACTTTATGCGGTTTAAAACAACTTATAAGTAAATAAGTCAAAAACACATGTCAAATCCTCTCATTAAAATAACAAACATCAAGCGTGATTTTATTCTTGGTAACGAAGTAGTATATGTTCTAAAAGGTATTGATTTAGAAATAAACAAAGGCGAATATGTAGCTTTAATGGGGCCATCTGGTTCAGGGAAATCTACTTTAATGAATCTTTTGGGTTGTTTAGATACGCCTACTTCTGGAAGCTATATTCTGAATGGCAAAGATGTAAGTCAAATGCACGATGATGATTTAGCCGAAATTAGAAATAAAGAAATTGGATTTGTTTTTCAAACTTTTAATTTACTTCCAAGAACAACTGCACTAGATAATGTAGCACTACCAATGGTTTATGCTGGATTCTCAAAATCTGAAAGAAAAATTCGTGCCACAGAAGTCTTACAACAAGTAAATCTTGGCGATAGAATGGATCATCAACCTAACCAACTTTCCGGAGGACAACGCCAACGTGTAGCAATAGCTAGAGCATTGGTAAACAAACCATCAATTATATTGGCCGACGAACCAACAGGAAATCTTGACAGTAAAACTTCTGAAGAAATTATGAAACTTTTTGAAGAAATTTACCAAAAAGGAAATACAGTAATTCTTGTAACGCACGAAGAAGATATTGCAAAATATGCTCACAGAGTAATTCGATTGCGTGATGGATTGATAGAAAGCGATACGAAAAATCAATAAAAAAAGATGAAAATTGCTCTTCTAACTTGTCAAAAACTTCCAGAATTAACTCCAGCTGATCAATTATTAATTCCAGAATTAGCAAAACATAATATAGAAGCCACTGCTGTTATATGGGATGATAATAAAGTAAATTGGGCAAACTTTGATTTTCTTATTTTTAGAAATACTTGGGATTATTACGAAAAAGAAACAGAATTTAATAATTGGTTACACCATATTAAATCCCTTCAAATAAAAACGCTTAATACACTGGATACCATCTATAAAAACAAGCATAAATTTTATTTGAAAAACTTTCAAAATCAAGGAATTCCCATACTACCAACTGTTTTTGTTGAAAAAACCAACACATTAAATTTGCAAGAGATAATACCAAATCATTGGCATAAAATAATAATCAAACCCGCTTTTTCTGCTGGATCCTATTTTACAACTTTATTTGAAAAATCAGATATTGAAAAAATAAACCAACACTATTCAGATTTTGCAAAAGATAAAGAATTATTAATTCAAGAATATTTTCCAGAAATAGAAACTTTGGGAGAAACTTCTTTTATATTTTTTAATAAAAAATTCTCTCATTGTATTAACAAAAAACCTGTTGTAGGAGATTTTAGAATTCAAGTACAATTTGGAGGAAAATATACCTCGATAGAACCCAGTAAAGAATTGATTGCTAAAGCACAAAGAATAGTAAATACATTTGAAGAAGATTTATTATATGCTAGAGTTGACGGAATTGTAATAGACGATGAACTCTACCTTATGGAAATAGAATGCATTGAACCCGATTTGTACTTTGATTATAGTAAAGGATCACACCAACGATTTGTAACTTCAATTCTAGAATTAATAAATTAGATTTGCTTAGTGAATATTATTTTACCTCTTTAAAAAAAACAAATGAAAGTATATACAAAAACTGGTGACACAGGAACTACTGCCCTTTTTGGAGGTACAAGAGTTCCAAAAGATCATATGCGCATAGAAAGTTATGGAACGGTAGATGAATTAAACTCCTACATTGGTCTTATTCGTGACCAAGAAATGAATGAACATTATAAAGAAATCTTAATAGAAATTCAAGACCGATTGTTTACCGTTGGTGCAATTTTAGCAACGCCACCAGATAAAGAAGTAATGAAAAACGGCGAATTACGTCTTCAAAAATTAGGAATTCACGAAAGTGATATCGAATTGCTTGAAAACGAAATTGATTCAATGGAAAATGCATTGCCACAAATGACACATTTTGTTTTACCTGGCGGACATACAACTGTGTCATATTGTCATATTGCACGTTGTGTTTGTAGAAGAGCAGAACGACTAGCCGTGCATTTAAGTCATAATGAACACGTTGCCGAAATAGCTATTAAATACCTTAACCGACTTTCTGACTATCTTTTTGTCTTGGCACGGAAGTTGTCATCTGACTTAAACGCTGATGAAGTAAAATGGATTCCGCGAAAATAGCGAATATATTTTTTTGCTTTATATATTGATTATCAGATAATTAAAAACACGTTCTTACACATAATTGAAAATAAATCAATTTTTACTTGTATTTTTCAGTAAAAAAATTATTTTTGCACAAATATTAAAATCTAAATAAGATGTATTGGACATTAGAATTAGCATCATATTTAAGCGATGCGCCTTGGCCAGCAAACAAAGATGAACTTATAGATTATGCTATCCGAGCTGGAGCTCCTTTAGAAGTTGTAGAAAATTTACAATCTATTGAAGACGAAGGGGAAATATACGAATCAATGGAAGAAATTTGGCCCGATTATCCAACCGACGAAGATTATCTTTGGAACGAGGATGAATATTAAAAAATAATAAAATGAAAGTCTCAAACGAGGCTTTTTTTTTATTTAAATTTGCACACTTTATCAATTAAGAAATTATATAACCATTATGAGTTTCATAAATAGCATTCTTAAAGTTTTTGTAGGAGACAAATCTGAAAAAGATGTCAAAGCACTACAAGGAACAGTAACAAAAATAAAAACCTTCGAAAGTAGTTTGGCTAGTTTGTCTCATGATGAGTTGAGAGCCAAAACCACATTTTTTAAAGATAAAATCAAACAAGCTCGAGTAGAAAAAGATGCCAAGATTGCTTCTTTACTAAAAGATGCCGAAACTATTGAAGATATTGACAAGAGAGAAGATATCTATGCATCAATTGATGCTTTAGAAAAAGAAGCTTACGACATATCTGAAAAAACTTTAAACGAAATTCTTCCAGAAGCATTTGCTGTAGTAAAAGAAACCGCAAAACGTTTTAAAGAAAACACACAACTAGTAGTTACAGCAACTCCAAAAGATAGAGAACTTTCGGCTACAAAATCATATATCAATATTGTTGGTGATACTGCTGTTTGGGCAAATTCTTGGAATGCTGCCGGAAAAGAAATTACTTGGGATATGATTCACTACGACGTGCAATTAATTGGCGGAATGGTACTACATTCTGGTAAAATTGCCGAAATGCAAACGGGTGAAGGAAAAACATTGGTAGCAACGCTTCCACTCTATTTGAATGCCTTAACAGGAAATGGAGTGCATCTTGTTACTGTAAATGACTATTTGGCGAAACGTGATAGTACTTGGAAAGCGCCACTTTTTGAATTTCACGGACTAACAGTAGAATGTATTGATAATTATCAACCAAACTCTGACGAAAGAAGAAAAGCATATGATGCTGATATTACTTATGGTACCAATAACGAATTTGGTTTTGATTACCTAAGAGATAATATGGCACATTCGCCAGAAGATTTAGTACAACGCAAACACAATTATGCCATTGTCGATGAGGTCGATTCTGTATTGATAGATGATGCTAGAACACCATTGATTATTTCTGGACCAGTACCACAAGGTGATCGACACGAGTTTAACGAATTAAAACCAAAAATTGACAATCTAGTAAGTCTTCAACGCCAATTGGCAAATGGATTCTTGACAGATGCCAAACGATTAATCAAAGAAGGTAATACCAAAGATGGTGGTTTTAGTTTACTTAGAGCTTATAGAGCATTGCCAAAAAACAAAGCCTTAATCAAGTTTTTGAGTGAAGAAGGAATTAAGCAATTGCTTCAAAAAACCGAAAATCAATATATGCAAGACAACAACCGTGATATGCACTTAGTTGATGACGCATTGTATTTTGTAATTGAAGAAAAAAACAATCAAGTAGAATTGACTGATAACGGTATCAAGTTTCTTTCTACAGATACAGATGGACAATTCTTTGTTCTTCCAGACATTGGTTCTGAAATTGCAAGAATAGAAAAATTAGGTTTAGGAAAAGATGAAGAAGCCGAAGAAAAAGAAAAATTGTTTCAAGATTTCTCTATCAAAAGTGAGCGTATTCATACTTTAACTCAATTATTGAAAGCCTATACTCTTTTTGAAAAAGATGTGGAGTATGTTATCATGGACAACAAAATTATGATTGTCGATGAGCAAACAGGTCGTATTATGGATGGTCGTCGATATTCTGATGGTTTGCACCAAGCAATCGAAGCCAAAGAAAATGTAAAAATTGAAGCTGCAACTCAAACTTTTGCTACCGTAACACTTCAGAATTATTTCAGAATGTATAGCAAATTGGGAGGTATGACTGGAACTGCTGTAACAGAAGCAGGAGAACTTTGGGAAATTTATAAATTGGATGTGGTAGAAATTCCAACCAATCGTCCGATGTCTAGAAAAGACAAAGAAGATTTTATTTATAAAACTACTCGCGAAAAATTTAATGCAGTTATAGAAGATGTAACACAATTATCAAACGCTGGTCGTCCTGTTTTGATTGGTACTACTTCGGTAGAAATTTCAGAATTACTAAGTCGTATGTTGAAAATGCGTGGTGTTACTCACAACGTATTGAATGCAAAAATGCACAAACAAGAAGCTCAAATTGTCGAAGAAGCAGGAAAAGCAGGTGTTGTTACTATAGCAACCAATATGGCTGGTCGTGGAACCGATATTAAATTAACACCAGAAGTAAAAGCGGCTGGAGGTTTAGCAATTGTAGGTACAGAACGTCACGATTCTCGTCGTGTAGACAGACAGTTACGTGGTCGTGCTGGTCGTCAAGGTGATCCTGGAAGTTCTCAATTTTATGTTTCTCTTGAAGATAACTTAATGCGTCTTTTTGGTTCAGAAAGAGTGGCAAAAGTTATGGATAGAATGGGATTGAAAGAAGGCGAAGTAATTCAGCATTCTATGATGACTAAATCTATAGAACGTGCTCAGAAAAAAGTAGAAGAAAATAATTTTGGTGTTCGTAAACGTTTACTAGAATATGATGATGTTATGAACGCACAACGTGAAGTAGTTTACAAACGTCGTCGTCACGCATTACATGGAGAACGATTGAAAGTTGATATTGCAAATATGATGTATGATACTTGCGAATTAATAGTAAGTACCAATAAGCAAACTAATGATTTTAAGAATTTTGAGTTTGAATTAATTCGATATTTCTCTATTACTTCACCAGTTTCAAATTCTGAATTCGACAGAATGTCAGAAGTTGAACTTACTGGAAAAGTATACAAAGCAGCATTAGAATTCTATACCGAAAAAACAGAACGTTCTGCAAGAGAAGCATTTCCTATTATTAAAAATGTATTCGAAGACAAAAACAATCAGTTTGAAAGAATAGTAGTTCCGTTTACAGATGGTATCAAAACATTAAATGTAGTTACTGATTTGAAAAAAGCTTATGATACCAATGGGAAACAATTGGTTGCTGATTTCGAAAAAAATATCACTTTAGCTATTGTTGATGAAGCTTGGAAAAAACATTTACGCAAAATGGACGAATTGAAACAATCGGTTCAATTGGCTGTTCATGAACAAAAAGACCCATTGCTTATTTATAAATTTGAAGCATTCAATTTGTTTAGAAGTATGCTTGATGGTGTCAATAAAGAAGTAATTTCATTCTTGTTTAAAGGTGATTTGCCACAACAAACTACACCAACTATTCAAGAAGCAAAAGAAATTCGTCAAAAGGAGGATTATACCACTAGTAAAGACGAAATTCCAAACAGTGATTCACTTGCTGCCGAAAACCGTGAAGCTGGACAAACACAACAACGTCAGGTTACTGAGACAATTGTTCGTGACCAACCCAAAATAAATAGAAACGATACTGTGCTTATAAAACACATTATGAGTGGTAAAACCGAAGAAATGAAATTCAAAAAAGCCGAAAGCTTATTGAATTCTGGCGAATGGGTTTTGGTTTCTTAATAAAGAAAAAACTTCCTAAATATTTTCTTGAGAGAAATTTTTTAAAATAATAAATCCCTAATTATGAGAGCAATTAGGGATTTTTTTTATATTTGAAAAAGTATAATTTATAAACCAACCAAAAAAAACATCAACTATGAGAAAAGCAAGTTTATCCATTCTATTCTTTTTATTCACTTTACTTGTATTTTCTCAAGAAGAAAACGAACAAATAAAAATTGATTCCATAGAAAAATCATTCAAATATGATTACGGTACCATTAACTTAAAAAACGGTATTGGAAAAATTCAAATTCCAAAAGGTTTTAAATATTTAAATCAAATACAAGCCGAACGAGTTCTTATAGATTTATGGGGAAATCCTAAAAGCGAAAATCTTTCACTAGGTTTAATTTTGCCAGAAAACCAAGGCATATTAGACGAAAAAGGATACGTTTTTAATATTCAATATGATGAAATTGGATATGTAAAAGATGATGATGCAGATGAAATTGATTATGATGAGTTGCTAACTCAAATGAAAGAAGAAACTGTAGAAGAAAACAAAACGCGTGTCAAAGATGGTTTTGATGCCATTACTATTGTTGGTTGGGCAGCCAAACCATTTTATGATAAAGAAAGAAAAATTTTATTTTGGGCCAAAGAATTAAAGTTTGGAAAACAAGAACTAAACACTTTAAATTATAATGTTAGAATTCTTGGCAGAAAAGGGGTTCTAGTATTAAATGCCATTGCTACTGTAAATGAATTGCCTTTGGTAAAAAAAGACATCACTAAAGTTCTCGATATAGTCACTTTTAATGATGGTTATAAATACAAAGAATTCGATTCTTCTGTAGATGAAGTTGCAGCTTGGACAATTGGAGGGCTTGTAGCAGGAAAGGTTTTGGCAAAAGTGGGGTTATTTGCGATTATTGCAAAATTTGGAAAAATAATCGTTTTAGCATTTTTAGGATTCTTTGGCGCTTTCAAGAATAAAATCAAAAATCTATTCTCCAAAAATAAAAAAGAGGATTCTGTAGATGATTCTGAAGTTGTTTCTATTGAAGAAAAAAGCGAATCAAACGAAGAATTATGATCTAGAAAGAAAATTATTCTTTTAGATTTTTATATTTGACATTTAATATGCTTACTAAATGAAACAAAAACTACTCTTACTCCTATTCTTCTTATCTAGTATCAATTGTATTTCTCAAACTTTGGATAATTTAAAAAAAGAAACAAAAAAAATTTATGACACCAATTATCTTATGGAATTTGAGGCTGTAGTTGCACAATCCTATCCCAAAATAATAGAAACCATTGGGCAAGACAAAATGCTAGAACTCCTTGATTTAGATTATCAAAACGATGAATTTCGCTATCGATTGCAACTAGTAAATCCTATTTTTATTTATTCTGATATTAAAAAAATAGATGATAAATCATATTGTGTGATTTCATATAAAAACCCAGTGAGAATTTTTTACGAAAAAAAACTCAGTATGAATGATGGCATAAAAAAAGCTACTCAAATAAAAGAAGAAACTCA
>JAYTNO010000184.1:0-8732 GCA_043748275.1 Flavobacterium sp.
TTATTAAGTATTCCATTTATTTTTATAATGGTAAAAAACACTCAATATACGGATTACTTTATGTACACTATTGGTACAATTGCTGTTGGCTATTTTATATATGAATTAGTGAAATTGAGTAATATTAGTTTGCAAAAAAAATTAATTGCCGCTTTTTCATTTATCTTTTTCTATTTTTTATTTAATGCTATTTATGAGCAAAGCGGAGGTTCTTTATCCTTATTTGCAAAAGATAATTTGAGTCATAATTTACTTGGATTTTCAATAGATCCAAATGTTGTAAACAACAGTTCGAATACATTATTTGTTATAATTTTAAGTCCAATAATAGGATTGTTATGGCTTTGGTTAGCCAAAAAGAAGATTGAACCTAATACATTAATCAAATTTGGAATAGGATTTTTATTTCTTTCAGCATCTTTTTATTTGTTTTATTATACTAAGTTTTTTGCAAATTCAGAAGGTATTACTTCTTTGAATGTATTTACTTTTGCCTATTTTGTTACCACTATAGGAGAACTTTGTTTAGGACCAATAGGAATGTCAATTATCACAAAATTATCGCCAAAAAGATTATTCGGAATGATGATGGGATTATGGTTTTTAGCTAGTGCCTTTGGACAATTGGCCGCAGGAAAATTGGGTGCGGCAATTTCGCAATCTAACGGAGGAACAACATTATTGTCAAAATTACAGTCCTACACAGATGGTTACTATACCTTAGCAATTTATGCTTTAGTTGCAGGAATAATTTTAATAGCAATTTCACCATTAATTAAAAAATTAATGCAAGATGTAAAATAAAATCAGTATTTTTCGGCACTGTTTTTGACTTGAATAAATTAAATTAATATAAAAATGAAAAAATTATTTATTGCATTACTATTAGTTGTAGGCTCTGTAACTGTACAAGCGCAAGAAGAATTAACTTGGCATACAGATATGAATAAAGCTATCGAAATTTCTAAAACTGAAAACAAACCTTTGTTTTTGTTTTTTACCGGAAGTGATTGGTGTGGATGGTGTATTCGTTTGCAAAAAGAAGTTTTCAAAACTCCAGAATTTGTAAAGTGGGCAAAAGAAAAAGCAGTTTTAGTAGAACTAGATTTTCCTAGAAGAACTCCACAAGCTCCAGAAATTCAAAAACAAAATATGGAGTTGCAACAAGTTTTTGCTGTTAGAGGTTATCCAACAGTGTGGTTTGCAAAAGCCGGGATGGTTGATGGAAAAGTAAATTTAGAACAATTAGGAAGTACAGGTTATGTTGCTGGTGGTCCAGCTACTTGGATTGCAGGTGCTGATCAAATTGTGGCTAAATTTGTTCCTTATCCTGTAACTAAAAAAGCAAAGAAAAGTAAAAAGAAAAAAACGGCTTAGTTTTTAATAAATTTTATAAAATCCCTTTTCATATGTAGAATGAAAAGGGATTTTTTGTTTCAAACAAGTCCTTTTCCAACATGTTACATAAGTTTTGTAATTACTTGCGTCAGCAACAATAATTTTTGGTTTATATAATCTTAAAATTCTATCCAAGTTTACTTTTGGAGATTGTCTTAATATCAAAATATCTGGTTTTAGGTTTTTTGGTAAAATAGCCAAACTGTCAAGTATAATTATTTTTCTAGAATTAAAAAAGGCAACATTTTGTATCGATTTTTGTTGTTTTATTTCACAAAAATTGGCAGTTAAATATGATTTCAAAACCGATTTGTTTTTAAATGAATCATTAGCATAAATAGTTACTTGTTTGCCAATTCTTTCAGCAATTAAAGATTCTTTTTTTACATCAAAAACAATGCATTCTTTCTTTTTATCATTCGTCCATTGAGTTCCAAAATAAGCTGATTGAAATATTAAAATTGAAAGTAAAACCACAATAATTCTCTTGAAACTTGGTTGTTTGAACCAAATAATAGTTGCAATAATTAAGAGATATAAACTAATTAATAAATACCAATTGAAAGCAATGTCTTTTATTATAAAGGATTCAAATGAGGCAATCCAATTTATAATTTTGTTTAAAATGAATACACTTGTTTCAAGTAGTTTTGAAAGAAATAATGGAATACAATCAAAAGCAGCCAATATCATAACTATAACTCCCAATGCCATAATAACCCCTAAACCCGGAAGTATAAGTAAATTGGTTATAAAAAACAACCCTGGAAATTGATGAAAATAATAAATACTTAATGGCAATGCACCAATTTGAGCTGAAAAAGAAACCGTAATAATATCCCAAAAATAAATGATGATTTTATTTTTTGGTTCCCACATATCTGAAAGTATGGGTTGTAACCAAAGTATAAAAAACAATGCTACATAACTCAACTGAAATCCTACATCAAGTATAAATGAAGGTTGAAAAAGTAGAATTATGAGAATTGAAACTAATAAAGTATGAAAAACATTAGTTCGTCTTTTGAGATGCATACCAATTGCTACAAATGAAAACATGGTTACCGAACGAACAACAGATGGTGAAAGTCCTGCTAATAGTGCAAAAACCCATAATGTAAGAATGACAATGCTTAATTTTAATATTGAACCGAACTTGTTTTTAGGCAAAGGTTTTAATAAAAAAGTAATAAAAAGCAATAAATATCCCACATGTAATCCTGAAACAGATAAAACATGAATGGCACCAGCATATTGATAATCTTGAATAATATCTTGAGAAATATCTTGTTGTTGACCTAGAATTAAGGCTGCAACTACATTTAACTCTTTTGTAGCAAATCCTGTTTTCTTTAAATTATGAAGAATTCGGGTTCTTAATTTATCTGAATAATACCAAATATCAGTAATTGGTTTTGGATTTATTCGAACATCATAACCATCAACATACATTTGGGCAAATATTGATTTGTTGGTCAGATACGAGCCATAATCAAATTGGTCAGGATTATGTATCGGTTTATGTTTAATAATAGCTCCTTTTATAAGTAATTGCGAACCAATTTCTAATTTTTCAGATGGAATATTTTTATCTAAATTCACTATTATTTTACCAGAACTTTTTTGATTGTCAATTTGGTTTACAACAGCTACATATCGACTATTATACTTCGAGCTTTTAAGTTTTTCCCTTAATACAACTTCTAGATTATGGTCTTTATTATTTGAAGTTTGATGGATGTAATTGTCTTTTTGATAATATCCATTATGAATAACTTGTGTAGATATTCCGATGAAAAAAGAAAGTAAATAGGTTGTAATCCCAAAAAACAAACCTTGTTTTAATTTCTTTTTGGAGACTAAAAAAGCAATACAAAAACAAATAAAGTTTAGTAAAACCAATGCAAAAATCAATTCTGGATTTGGTTTTACATAAAATGAAAACAAAATTCCAGAAATAAAGGCAATTGTAATTTTTGTTAAAGGAAACTGCAAGACTTTCATTTAACTAAAGTAAGTAATTTTAACAATAAAAGTAATGTTATTCTAAAATTCTATTAGCTTGTGCAAAAGTTTTATTGTAATACGCCTCTTTTGTTGAAGATACAATAACGCCGCTTGAAGTTGATGAGTGTATAAATTTTATTTCATCATCATTTACTTCTATAACCATTCCTACGTGATTAATGACACTTTTTCCGTTGGTTCTAAAGAAGATAAGATCGCCTTTTCTAATTTCATTATTATTAAGTTTTCTTCCTTTTTTTGCCATATCAATAGAAGATCTTGGTAACGAAATATCATATTTTTTAAACACACAATACATCAATCCAGAACAATCAAATCCATCTGGAGTAGTACCGCCAGTTTTATATTTTGACCCTAAATTGTCTGAAGCTGAATTTATTAATTGTTTTACCAAATAACTTGAATCGTCAACATTGACAATATAATCATCATCATTATTGTTATTCAAGATTTTTTTTTTGTCTGTTTTTTTAGAGACAGACTCTTTCTTTTCGTTTTTTGTATTTTGTTTTGCTACTGTTTTTGAATTATCAGGCAATTTATAGACTCCTTTTTTTTGTGCAATTGTTTTTGAAGTTATAACTGAAGCTGTTGGTTTGCAACTTGCAAAAAAAGAAAGGATAAGTATTAAGGTTATTATTTTTTTCAAAAGAGTATTTTTTTGGGTAATTAATTTAAAATAAACGCAATTATTGTAAACTTCGTACAATTAAATTTGCAGTTTTTTCGCTAGCACCAATGCCGCCAAGTTTTTGTTCTAGTAAATCGTATTGTATTAAAAGTTGTTTTCTGTAATTTGGTTCGAGAATTTTTTGCAATTCAACTTTAATATTTTTTGTATTGCATTGTTCTTGAATCAGTTCAGTTACAACTTCTTTGTCCATAATCAAGTTTACCAACGAAATATATTTGAGCGTAATAATTCTTTTGGCGATTTGATAAGAAGCCCAACTTCCTTTGTAGCATACAACTTCGGGAACTTTAAACAAAGCAGTTTCTAAAGTTGCGGTGCCAGATGTAACCAATGCAGCAGTAGCATGGCTTAATAAATCATAGGTTTTGTTGGAAATAAAATAAACATTTTTATTTTTTAAAAATGGTTTATAAAATTCAAAATCTTGACTCGGAGCTCCAGCAATCACAAATTGATATTCTTGGAAATCAGAAACAACAGACAACATTGCTGTCAGCATTTTTGAAATTTCTTGTTTCCTGCTTCCAGGAAGTAATGCTATTATTGGTTTATGGTCTAAATTGTTTTCTTTTTTGAAAGTAGCATCGTCAATACTTTTTTGATTTTGAATAGCATCAATCAATGGATGACCTACAAATTCTACCGGAAAGTGATGTTTCTTTTCATAGAAATCTTTCTCGAAAGGAAGAATAACATACAAGTTATCAAAATCACGTTTTATAGCTGCAATTCTACTTTCTTTCCAAGCCCAGATTTGAGGAGAAATATAGTAATGAGTAGGAATGTTTTTTTGTTTGGCCCATTTTGCAATTCGCATATTAAATCCAGGATAATCAATAAAAATTATAGCATCTGGACGAAATTTTTCTATATCTTTTTTGCAAAAATTAATATTATTGAATATGGTTTTTAAATTAAAAAGCACTTCAATAAATCCCATAAAGGCTAATTCGCGATAATGTTTTACAAGAGTTCCACCTGTTTTTTGCATCAAATCGCCACCCCAAAAACGAATGTCAGCTTGTGTATCTTGATGATACAATGCTTTCATTAAATTGGAACCATGCAAATCTCCAGAAGCTTCTCCAGCAATAATATAATATTTCATTTTTATACAAATAATGTAATTATAGTCAATAAAATTGTGCCAAATACAATGCCACGAGCCATTGCTTCTTTATTCAATTTTAATAAAATGAAAAAAGAAATCAAATTCAAAATAGCGCCTAAAGTTATTATTTTGCCTAATAATCCTTGAGATTTCATTGTGTGAATTCCATCAATAAAATGATATTCGGTAAACAGTTTAATAAAAATATAGCTTCCAACAATTGTGGTAATAAAACTTATTAATACACCAATTAACAATTCAATAGCTATTTTATTTTTTGTCATAATTTTTATTTTTATAAATCCCAAGTATTAAGATGCTGAATCAAATGGTGTGCTGTTAAATCAAATTGAACTGGTACAACAGAAATATATCCATTTTCTAATGCCCATTCATCGGTATCTTCTCCTTTGTCTTGATTGACAAATTCGCCAGTAAGCCAGTAATAATTTTTACCAAAGGGAGTTTGCCTTTTGTCAAATTTTTCTTCCCACATAGCTTTTGCTTGCCGACAAATTTTAATGCCTTTTATTTCATTTTCCTTTAATTTCGGAAAATTAACATTCAAAACAACACTTTCTTGCAAGCCTTTTGTAAGAGTTTCTTCTACAATTTTTTTAACAAATGATTTTACAGGTTCAAAATCTGCATTCCAGTCATAATCTAATAACGAAAACCCAATAGCGGGAATTCCTTCTATCCCAGCTTCAACGGCAGCACTCATAGTTCCTGAGTAAATCACGTTAATCGAAGAATTAGATCCGTGGTTTATTCCTGAGACACACAAATCTGGTTTTCTTTTTAGGATTTCATTTACTGCCAATTTTACACAATCTACTGGAGTGCCAGAACATGTATATTCGGTTATTGTAGCATTTTCAGTTGAAACTTTATTCAAATAAAGCGTGCTATTTATGGTTATTGCGTGTCCCATTGCGCTTTGAGGCTTATCTGGCGCTACAACAATTACGTCGCCAATTTCTGCCATTACAGCAATCAAAGCACGAATTCCTGGTGCTGTTATCCCATCATCATTCGTAACAAGTATTAAAGGTTTCTTCATTTTGTAAATATTATTGCAAAAATAAACATTTTTAGCAGGAAGTTACTAAATTAGCATCTTTAACAAAAGATTAGCCAATCAAATAAATCTTGGCACAATTTTTTATATACTTTTGATTAAAAATTAATGAATCTCATAATCTCATATATGAAAAGGAATTATAAAATAGTATTAATTATACTTGCACTATCCATAGGTCTTTGGAGTTTTGTGCCAAGACAAAAAAGCGATCCTGAAAAGGATAAAATGTTACTTGAATTATTAGTTTTTGTCATTGAACGAGGTCATTATGATCCAGCTGCTATAGATGATAAATTTTCGGCAGGTGTTTACAAAGATTATATTGAAGCTTTAGATCCTTCTAAAAGATTTTTTCTTCAATCTGATATTGATGAATTTGCTAAATTTCAAACACTATTAGATGATCAAATTAAAAATAAAGATTTGTCTTTTTTTAATTTAACTTATGAACGTTTAATCAAAAGAATTGATGAAAGTAAACTTTTCTATAAAGATATTTTAGACAAACCATTTGATTATTCTGTAGTAGAAGACTTTAATACAGATTATGAAAAATTGCCATACGCACAATCTGCTGCAGATTTAAAAGAAAAATGGCGTAAACAAATTAAACTATCTACCCTTTCTGCATTGACAGATAAATTAAAAATGCAAGAGGATTTAAAAAATGGAGTTGTAGACCCTAAAAAACCAGCAGCACAAGTAGAAGTAGCAACAAAAACCTATACTGATTTAGAAAAAGAAACTAGAGAAAGTTCATTGAAGTCATTGAATGATTATTTTGATTTTATCAATGATTTAGATCAAAACGATTGGTTTTCTGTATATGTAAATGCGATTGCAACTCGTTTTGACCCACATACTAATTATTTTGCTCCTGACGAAAAAGAACGCTTTGATGTTAGTATGAGCGGAAAATTAGAAGGAATAGGAGCAAGGCTTCAAAAGAAAAATGATTATACCGAAATTACCGAATTAATCACTGGTGGTCCTGCTTGGAGACAAAAGGAATTAGAAACAGGAGATATTATTCTTAAAGTTGCACAAGGAAGTCTTGAGCCAATTGATGTAGTTGGTATGCATCTTGATGAAGTTGTTAAGAAAATAAAAGGACCTAAAGGTTCCGAAGTAAGATTGACAGTAAAAAAAGTAGATGGCACAATAAAAGTAATTGTAATTACTAGAGATATTGTTGAGATTGAAGAAACCTATGCGAAATCAAGTATTGTTGAGAAAAACGGATTGAAATACGGAATTATTTATTTACCAAAATTCTATATAGATTTTGAAAATAATGATAGTCGTGATGCAGGAAAAGATGTTGCAATAGAAGTTGAACGATTGAAACAAGCTGGTGTTAGCGGAATTATTATGGATGTTCGTGACAATGGTGGTGGTTCGCTAAAAACAGTAGTAGATATTGCTGGACTTTTTATAGAAGAAGGTCCAATAGTTCAAATTAAATCTGCGGGTAGAAACAAAGAGGTGTTGTATGATAAAGATAAAAACATAAAATGGGATGGTCCATTAGTAATTATGCAAAATAGCTTTTCTGCATCAGCATCAGAAATTTTGGCAGCGGCAATACAAGATTATAGAAGAGGTGTTATTATTGGTAGTAAACAATCCTATGGTAAAGGTACAGTTCAAAATGTAATTGATTTGAATCAATTTGTTCGTGGAGGTACAACTGGTGATTTGGGTGCTTTAAAAACAACAACTCAAAAATTTTATAGAATTAATGGTGGTTCAACACAACTTGAAGGAGTAAGTAGTGATGTAGCAATTCCAGATCGTTATGCATATTTAAAAATGGGTGAACGAGACATTGATAATGCCATGCCTTTTGATAAAATTGATCCAGCAGAATTTAAATTTTGGGATAAACAAAATAATTTTGATGCTGCAATAGATAACAGCAAAAAACGTATAGCAGAAAACCCGAAATTTAAATTAATTGATGAAAATGCAAAATGGATTGACGATAGAAATAAAGAAAGCGTTTTTAGCCTAAATATTGATCAATTTAAGAAAGAACAAGCGGCAATCGAACAAACTGCAAAAAAATATAAATCGATTGCAGATTATCAAAATTCTTTAAAATTTAGTTCTTTGCAAAATGAAGTTGAAGCTATGAAAACAGACACAAATCTAAAAGAGAAAAGAGATGTTTGGCACGAAAGTTTATCCAAAGATATTTATGTAGAAGAAGCAATTAATATACTTGATGACTTGCAACCCAAAGTAGAAGTCAAAAAGAACTTGGTAAATAAAATTAAAAAGGATAAAATAGTAAAATCTTAATTTTTTTAGTTTAATAAGGTAGTATCCCATAAAGTGTGTAAGTAAAAAAAGTATTAGGGTTTGTGCAAACCCTAATACTTTTTTTACTTAATTTTAATTTTTACACATTTTAT
>JAYTNO010000185.1:0-3231 GCA_043748275.1 Flavobacterium sp.
CCGCCTGCGCAGATGGTACTGCAATTTGTGGGAGAGTATGTCGTCGCCTTTCTTTTGAAAACCCTTCATCTTTGATGAAGGGTTTTTTGTTTTTTAATTGTTCCTGTTTTAGTATTAAATAATGTGATGTTGTTTATAATAATATAAAACATAAAAAAATCCTATTTCAAGTGAATGAAATAGGATTATATAATTTTTTTAATTACTCGAAGTTTATGTGTGTGCTTATTTATTTCAGCATTAAAAATACCTAGATGATCGATACGATCTATTCTTACTTTTCCACTTGAATGAATAATATAATTGTCGTCCATAATAATTCCAACGTGTATAATTTTCCCCTCTTCATTATCAAAGAAAGCTAAATCTCCAGGTTCACTTTCTTCAATGAAACTTAAAGCTTCACCTTGAGTGGCTTGTTGAGAGGCATCTCTAAGTAAATGATATCCATTTAATTTATAAACCATTTGTGTGAATCCAGAACAATCAATACCAAATGGTGTTTTACCACCCCAGAGATAAGGTGCGTTTAGAAACATGAAAGAAGTGTTAATTAAGTTTTTTTTAGGTTTAATACCACTTATTTTCAATCCATCAAAAATGAAATTCTCAAAATTAATATCATTATGATTTAAAAAAGACAAAGACGAACCTAAAGGAATAGGCATTAAAATATTATTTGGAGATGTAATATATTCAATCAAATCAGAATTAAGTATAATGATGTCTTTATTTAGTTGTAAATATTGATTTTCACTAATTATTTGATATTGTTTTGAATCTACCCAACCTTCATATTGGTCAAATTGTAATCTAATTTTTGCCCATTGTTTTTGGGTTTCTAAAATTTCGAAATGCTCTCCAAAAAGTACTTGAGAAACGATTTCGCTTCTATCACTTGGCTCAATTCTTAATGGGATGATAGCAAGATTACATATTCCAAACATTATTTAAATAGTTTAATAAATTATAAAATTTTTGTATAATTTATAATTTCAAATGTTATTTTCTTTCAATGATAATTGCAGAAGCACCACCACCACCATTACATATAGCTGCGGCTCCTATTTTTGCATTATTTTGTTCTAAGACATTTATAAGTGTGACAATTATTCTTGCACCTGAGCAGCCTAGAGGATGACCTAAAGAAACTGCTCCTCCATTTACATTTACTCGATTATTATCTAAACCTAAAATTTTAGAATTAACAATTCCTACAACTGAAAATGCTTCGTTAAATTCAAAATAATCAACATCTCCAATTGACATGCCAACTTTTGATAGAGCTTTTGGTATTGCTTTTGAAGGAGTTGTTGTAAACCATTTAGGTTCTTGTGCTGCATCTGCATAGCTTCTTATATAAGCTAATGGTTTTAATCCCATTTCATTTGCTTTTTCTTCACTCATTAAAATTATAGCTGCTGCTCCATCATTTATAGTTGATGCGTTGGCTGCAGTAACAGTTCCCTCTTTTGTAAAAGCAGGATTTAAAGATGGTATTTTATCTAATTTTACATTTGTATATTCTTCGTCCTTAGTAATAACCAACGGTTCTCCTCTTCTTTGCGGAACAATAACTGGAACTACTTCATTTTCAAAATTACCATTTTCCCAAGCTTTTGCAGATCTTTCATAAGATTGAATTGCAAATGCATCTTGTTCTTCTCTTGTAACTTTGTATTCACTCGCACACATATCTGCTGAAACTCCCATTGCATTATTATCATAGGCGTCAGTCAATCCATCTTTTTGCATTCCATCAACCATGGAAGCGGGTCCAAATTTATATCCATTTCTTAAATGGATATAATGAGGAATCATACTCATATTTTCCATACCACCAGCAATAACTATTTCTGCATCACCTGCCATAATTGCCTGTGCTCCTTGCATAACAGCTTTCATTCCTGATGCGCAAACTTTATTTATTGTAGTGGCAATTACAGTATTTGGTAATCCCGCATAAAGTGCAGCTTGTCTTGCTGGAGCTTGACCTACACCAGCTTGAACTACATTTCCCATAATTACTTCATCTACTAAATTTGGATCTAAATTTATTTTATTTAAAGCTCCTTTTATAGCTGCAGCACCTAATTGTGGTGCAGAAACTGTAGATAATGAACCCATAAAACTTCCAATGGGTGTTCTAACAGCAGATACGATAACAACTTTTTTATTCATGATGATAATATTTATTAAGACTGCGAATTTAACTAATTATAAATTATTGGTAATTAGTTTGAGGTATAATTTTAGAAAATAATATAAATAAAAAAAACCTTCTGAAGTAGAAGGTTTTGTGATCCCAGAAGGATTCGAACCTTCGACCTACGCATTAGAAGTGCGTTGCTCTATCCAGCTGAGCTATGGAACCAAAATAGTTTTTAAAAAACTACTAAAAGTCGGGGTGGCAGGATTCGAACCTGCGGCCTCCTGCTCCCAAAGCAGGCGCGATAACCGGGCTACGCTACACCCCGAAAAAAATTAAAAGCGGAGAGTAAGGGATTCGAACCCTTGGTACAGTTCCCCATACGCATGTTTAGCAAACATGTCCTTTCGGCCTCTCAGGCAACTCTCCAAGCTCAATGAACGTAATCGTTTAAGCGGTTGCAAATGTAACTTTTCATTCTATATTCTACAACAAAAATTTCAATTTTTTTGAACTTTTTTTTATAGTTTTTAAAAACCCCTCATTGTCAGTAATATAGTAAAATATAGTTTTTATTAAAAAATATGATTCGATCAATTAAATTAAAAAAATAATTCTAATATTGTTAAACAATTAATCTTTCTATAATGAAATCATTATTATTTGTTTTTAGCCTTTTATACTTTAACATTTGTTTCACTCAATCTTTTCCAACAATCTTTGAGAATACAAATGATTCTACCTTTGTAAATTTGATTGATTATAGTCACGATTTTGTATTTGAAATGAAATATGCTACTGATGATAATTTTTTAAAGTCTAAAGTTTATGATTGTGCAGAATGTTATTTGAGATTAAAAACAATTAAAGCATTATTAAATGCAAATGAAAAATTTATAAAAAAAGGATATCGAATTAAAATTTTCGATTGCTATAGACCTTTAGATATTCAAAAAAAAATGTGGAAAATTGTTTCAAACCCTAAATATGTTGCAGATCCTAAAAAAGGTTCAATACATAATCGTGGTGGAGCCGTAGATATTTCCTTAGTTGATTTAAAAGGGAAAGAACTCGATATGGGA
>JAYTNO010000186.1:0-3217 GCA_043748275.1 Flavobacterium sp.
TTGTCTGATATAAGTCACAATACAAAGTTAACTATTTAGACAACTATTTCCAAATTTATTTTTATCATCCGATGCTTTGTTTTGGCAATCTCAACATTGCCCATAACGTTTAGCATTGCCGAAGCATTATTTTTTACCGAAATATAAAAATAAAAAGAGTCAAAAAATAATGTTTTGGCAATGCGATGTTACTGGCTGGTGTTTCTTCATCAGTATTTGAGTAAATATTTTCGATTCTCTACTTATTCCTTTTGATAATATTGTTTAGTGTAGCTTGTGATTCTCCAAATATTCAATAATTGTCCATTAAGTATCGATTTTTTCGAGTCCGTAATTTTTTCCCAAGATAAAACCGTACAATCATTGTCAATTAAGACTACTTTGTCAGTGGAATTCGCTATTTTTTCTAGAGCAAACTTTTCACATTGATTCTTCTTGAATTCAGGTTTGTCCGCATTTGAAAATATTAATGTAAAAACAATTATTAGAATGATATACAAATTCCAGCTTTTGCCATTAAGCAGTTTAATTAAATGATAACTCGACTTTGCGTATATAAAAATTAGTCCAATTGTTATTGGCATAATTGTGTCGTAACGCAGTATATAAGGACGATATTCTTTATAACCACCCAATGGCAATAATAAAATATATATGAGAGAAAATAGACCTATCCAATTAAATAAATTAAGCACCTTTTTTATTTTATTATCTCGAATATTTCTGCGCAATAGAAATATGTTTATGCCAATTGCAGTTAAAAATATTGAAAATCCTATCTTTTGTGTTAGAATTGTGATTATTCCCATTGGAATTCTCGAATATCTTTCACCAATTGAAATAGTTTCGCCTAAAAATATTGAATTATTTTTTCCAACATATAAAGCGTATAAACTTAACAAGCTGACGAAAGTGAAGTAAAATAAATGTGTCTTTTGAACAACTTTAAACGTTTGAATTGCTCTTTTAATTAACGATAATTCTTTATCAGTCTTAAAATAATTTCTTAGACCAAACAACAATGCTACTGTCAAAATAATACCTGGGTTTAATACTCCATTAAAAACAATAAAAATAGCTAATGAAAAAACTAATATTTGCACAAACGGTTTCTTCATTATTGTAGTGCCATAAACAGAGTCATAGAAGAATGGAAGATAGAATAACAAGAGTAATGAACATGGTAATGCATAAAAAAAGGAGTAGGTAATTGAGGGGTCAATAATACCCATGTAACTCCTATATCCATTTGTCTGAAAAAGTGGAACAGTTAGAATTGCAGCAATTAAAAAATCGGCCTTGATTATTTTTTGTTGCCCAGTTATAAATAAGGCCAATAATGTCATAATTAAAATTTGAATAAATATTTTAGCAATTGCTGCTGATAAATAAACACTGTCAATTGGTGATACAAAACTTTGAAGCCAAAGCGGCACATGATTGAAGTAGTTGTAAAATGTCCAATGCGCAAAGAAACGGTTTGGGTTTGGATAAACTGCATTTTCTGTTATTACAGATATTCCAAACGGGTCATTAAGGATTTGTTTCACATCTTCTGCCGGGACAATTCCGCCGGCCATGTCGCCGTCTAATGGCATACTATAGTGTTGCATAAAAGAATAAGCCAAGTCAGCAACTAAAATTAAAAAAAGAAAATAATATATAAACCGTCTGTTCAAGTTTTTTATTTTTTTAACACTTGCCAGTAACGTTTAGCATTGCCGCAGCATTATTTTTTACCGAAATATAAAAATTAAAAGAGTCAAAAAATAATGTTGTGGCAATGCGGTGTTAGCTGCCGTTATTATTTTCATAGTAGGCCGTTAGTTTTTTATTCATTCTCATCACTACTTTTAAAGGTTTTCGTCTGATAATTGGAAGTGAATTAAATGTCCTCACATAATATGGAAATGGACGTTTTAACTGTACTAATTGATCACTCATTATTTTTAAAACTTCAAATCTCAAGTCAGGTCCTCCGTAAAAAGCACTTCGCTTTTCAAGGCCCTTTTCACATGGTAAGTAATAATAATTAGAAAAGTATTTTGAAGTGTCTTGTTCAATGATTGCAAACTCCGCTGTTAAAAATTTATTATTGACAAGTTTAATTGAAGTGTCTAGCTGCAAACTATCATTAAGAAAAATAATTCCATTAAAATGGTTTGATAAAATGCTATCAGAAAAATTGCTAAAAAAAAAGTAGATGGGACAAAAATTAAAATTATTTCTAAACGCTGATATTATTTTTTTGTTATAGCTATCCTGGTTAATCTTGATTTGCTTTGCCAAAGCAAATTGCTTAGTCTCATTTAAAGCTCTTATTGAATTTCCCTTATTCTGAAGCCGAACAAGTAAAGCTCCTTCTTTAAGTTGTTTAATCTGTTTTCTCATTAGGTTACGGTTTTCCTTTCGTAAGCTTATTTTGTTGTCATTGTCTTTTTTTTGAGCACTTACAAAAGTATGAGTCAATAAAAATAAAAGCAGAATGGTTAATAGTCGCGTCATATTATGGTAGCTAACGAAGAAGGGATTAAAGAAGTAAATTTTTTTTGGGGATAAATAGCGATGCACTTTCATTAACCACAACTGTTCATTACTTGCACTCACTTTCAAGTTGCGAACAAAGCCCCAAAAAAATTTATTTCTTTTAATCTTTATGTTATCTGCTGCTTTGCTGTCTGTCCGAAGATGTGTCGTTCCGATTCAGCACACACTTTATTAGAAGCGATTTACATTAGATGCTGTGTCTGTCCTATTACCACTAAGCCCGTGCGGTGGAGAAAAAAAATAAAAAAAAATGTGCGGTGGGAAAATTTTTTCTTGGGCGGCAAAAAAATACTCTCTTAAAAAAATTGCCTTTAGCGTTGCCTTGCAGCGTTTTTTAAGAGTGTATTTTTTTAGGGGTGGATTTTTATTTTACATGTTTTGCACAATCAAATAATACAAAGGCATTCCAATAGTAATGTTGAATGGGAATGTAATTCCTAATGCCATTGGGATATACAGCCCGGGGTCGGCTTTGGGTGCAGCTAAACGCATGGCTGCCGGCACTGCAATGTAAGACGCACTTGCTGCTAGTATCGCGAAGATAAATCGATTGCCAATGTCATGAATAAATAATCCGCTTAATGCTGCCACGGCACAACCATTTATTAATGGAATTACAAGGGCAAATACTGTGGCGAACCATCCATATTTCTTAAATGCTGAAAATCGT
>JAYTNO010000187.1:0-3195 GCA_043748275.1 Flavobacterium sp.
AACCTATAAAACTAAAAACAGCATCAAAAACGTTTTTGATGCTGTTTAATTTATCTATTTTTGTCTAATAATCTGTATCGATTATTTAGGACTAGTCAATATATTTTTTTAAGTAAATAATGTTGTAAAATAATATACAAGAGCTGCAATTAAAGCTGAAACTGGAATTGTTAACACCCATGCCCATAAAAGACTAATTGTAACTCCCCATCTCACGGCGCTTAATCTTTTGGTTGCTCCTACTCCAATTATTGCACCTGTAATTGTATGTGTTGTAGAAACTGGAATTCCCATATTAGAAACTGTAAATAAAGTTAAAGCTCCAGCAGTTTCTGCACAAACACCTTCTAAAGGAGTTACTTTTGTAATTTTTGTACCCATTGTTTTCACAATTTTCCATCCACCCATTAAGGTTCCTAATCCTATAGCAAAATAACATCCAAATGCTATCCACCATGGCATCGAATCAGAATGCACTTTGGTTTTTACTTTATATCCATCTTTCAATTTTCCTTCAACTAAATATTCTGTAAATTGAGCAGAATCAGGGTAAGCTGAATTTACTTTTTTTCCTTCAAATATTATTTGATTAGTTTCAGAATCATAGATATCTTTTCCCTTTGTGTAAACAAAAATTTTATCTCCATTTTGATGTTCTGGTTTAAATTTTTCTTTTTTACCATCTGCAGATTCGTATTCAATCTGCATCAATTCGGTCACTTGCAAGTTTTTATCAATGCTTCCCTCAGTACCTTTTTCTCTCGAAATATTAGCATAAACCATACAAGCTGCACAAATAATTCCCATTACTTTCTGTGAATCTGCTCCACCATGTCCTAAAGAAAAAGCAGCTGAAGATAATAACTGCAATTTTTTATACATATTAGACTCTTTTAAAACGGTTTGGCTTTTGCCGTGAACAACTGCATACCATATGTAATATAACAACATAACACCCATCATAATAGCAACTATCCACATCATGATTGGTTTTACATCCATATATTCTACAACGTATTGCATCAAATAGAGTACCCCAAAAGTCAAGAGAGCAAAAAAACCAATTTTCTTAAAGGGATTTCTTTGTATGGTAATAATTGTAATGATGTATGAAATAACACCTCCTATTATTGGTGCAAGAAATATAAAAGCAATAACTTTATAAATTTCGGCACTATTGACAACATCAAAACCAGCATGAGCAATTGCAGCACCAGCAAAACCACCAATTAAAGTATGTGATGAAGATGATGGTATTCCTAATTTCCAAGTTAATAAATTCCAGATTGTTGCAGCAATCAAACCCGATAAAATAACCCATAGATTGATAGCATCATTATCAACTGTTTTTGCAACTGTATTTCCGACACTCATATCAAAAATCCAAAAGGCAAGTACATTAAAAAAAGCTGCCCAAAGTACTGCTTGTCCTGGAGTTAGTACTTTTGTTGATACAACAGTAGCTATAGAATTGGCAGCATCATGAAAACCATTGACCAAATCAAACAATAATGCTATGACAATAATAACTATTAAAAGAGTAAATTCCATTTTTAGAATTTTAGAAAGTAAATATTAAGCGTGTTTTACAGATATTGCTTCAAGTGTTCTTGCTACAACTCTACATTTATCTGTTGCATTGTGCAATGCCAATAAAACTTCTTTGTATTTAATAATGTTTTTTACATCACTTTCATTTTCAAATAAGTCAGCAACTGCTTTATCAAAAACACTATCAGCTTTACTTTCAAGTTTATTGATTTTTTTTACAGCATCATTTATTTTCTTCAAATTCTTCAAATCTTTTAATTCTTGAACACCTTGTCCTATATTTTGACAAGCTTCAAGATTTATCTCGGTAAGTTTTCTGATTGATTTTGATATTTTCTCAACTTGATACAATCGCATTCTATTTGATGCATTATAAGTATTATTAGCCACTTCATTTATAGAAGAAATAAGAGCATGTATATCTTCTCTATCAAACGGAGTAATAAAATTTTTACTCAATTCAATATTCATTTTATCTGTTATTAATTCTATTTCATTTATTGTATTTTCAATTTTTTTATAGAGATCTACTCTACTATCTCCAGATAAATTAACTGCCTCGTGCAAAGTTTCTGCAAGAAAAATTAGATTTTCTGATGCTTTTTCGAATAAAGGAAAAAAAGTATTGTCTTTAGGGACAAAAAATTTGAAAAAATCTTTTAAAGCCATTTCTAAGTTTATTTAATTTGACACAAAAGTAATCATGCAATGTTAAGTTAACGTTAAGTTATTATCAATTTAAACAATAAGTAATAGGTTGTAATATTTTAATATATTAATCTGATTTTTGTATTTTAGCCTCACAAACACAATCAATTTAAAATAAAATGGATATTAACTTCAACAAAAACGAAGATCATAATAAACTTTTACTCTCAGACTTAAAACAACGCTTTGCAAAAGTAAAATTGGGTGGTGGTGAAAAAAGAATCGAAAAGTTGCATTCCGAAGGCAAAATGACAGCTCGTGAACGTATCGATTATTTGCTTGATCCAAAAGCAAAATCTATAGAAATTGGTGCATTTGTTGGTGATGGAATGTATGCTGAACACGGCGGATGTCCATCTGGTGGCGTAGTTGTAAAAATTGGATATATCAAAGGTAAACAATGCCTAGTTGTAGCAAACGATGCCACTGTAAAAGCCGGTGCTTGGTTTCCTATTACTGGAAAAAAGAATTTGAGAGCTCAAGAAATTGCCATCGAAAATAGATTACCCATAATTTATTTAGTTGATTCTGCAGGAGTTTATCTCCCATTGCAAGACGAAATTTTTCCTGATAAAGAACATTTTGGGCGTATTTTTAGAAACAACGCCATTATGTCAAGCATGGGAATTACTCAAATAGCAGCAGTTATGGGTAGTTGTGTTGCTGGTGGTGCGTATCTTCCAATTATGAGTGACGAAGCTATGATAGTAGATAAAACCGGAAGTATATTCTTGGCCGGAAGTTATTTAGTTAAAGCTGCTATTGGCGAAACTATTGATAATGAAACTCTTGGAGGAGCAACAACACACTGTGAGATTTCTGGTGTTACAGATTATAAAGCCAAAGATGATAAAGATGCGCTTGACAGAATAAAAAGTATTGTGGGTAAAATTGGAGATTATGACAAAGCAGGATTTAATAGAGAAAAATCTGAAA
>JAYTNO010000188.1:0-8523 GCA_043748275.1 Flavobacterium sp.
AAATCCTGCTTCAGTTGTTTGAAAAACTATTTGTTTAGTTCCATCTGGATAATTTGCTTCAACTGCGTTGCTATGTTGTTTGTATTTTCCTTTATGCCATTCGTCTTTTTTATTATGTTTCATCAAGATATTATGCAAATTTTTCAAACTATTTTCTGAAATGTCAATATCTGTGTATGATTCAGAAATAATATCAAAAGCATTAAAATATCCAACAACTTCTTGTGAATCTCTATCTTCTAATTTTGTAATATCTAATTCTTGGAGTAAAACAGTTACTTCTTCATCACTCATTTTCGACCCTTCGATTCTTGTAGATGCTCCAACACTTCTAACGGTTGCAATCGACTTTAGTTGTTTTAAGCTTTGCCCTTCTTTTTTCTCAATAGTTGTCCAAGATGCATCAAATCGATCTATTTGACTGATTATATTGATCAATTTCCAATCTATGTCTATTTTGAAGTTATATACATTGTTTTCCCTTTTGCAAATATATGTATATTATTCAAAGTGATTCGATTTGATTCGATTTTATACGTTCGTGATTCGATAATGGCAGTTAACGTCTTTTGGCCTGCAGAAGTTGGGAATTTGGTTAGCCCGAACTTTCAGTAAATCACTGACCACAAAAGCACAAAACAATGTGTAAGTTCAAGACCAAAACCCCACCCGAGCCTGAAAGTGCGAACAGACGAAGTAATTTTTGCAAAGCTCGGTTCCGATCAACCGGAGTTTCATTGTTGGCTTTTCAAGCCCAACGAAACTCTAGCTGTTATGTGATGCCTTTTTTTTTATTTTGTATTCGATTTTCTATTTTCAGCATTTCTATTTTTTATTTTGGTATTGATAAAAGTAATTTTTGTATTCGTTATTGTAATTTCCGCATTAATAAAAGTTAATGTGGTATTCGTCAAAGTTATTTTGGTATTCGCTATTGTTATTTACGGATTGATAAATGTTAATTTGGTATTCATTAAAGTTATTTTAGTATTCGTTAATGTTTTTTTCGCATTGATAAATGTTATTTTGGTATTCGTTATTGTTTTTTTGGAATTGATAAATGTTAATTTGGGATTAATAATTGTTATTTACAAATTGCAAAAAGTGAAACGAACAAAGAAAAACAAAATAGGGCGGTAGCCCTATTTTGTTTTCTATTGTTTTTATTTTTTTATGTCTGAAAACTTTAGTTTTACGAGTGCTTTGTAATATGGTTTTGCTACATCGCCCAATGATTTTACATAGTTTTTGATGTCTTTGATAAGTTGTATTATGTTATGTTCATCGAAATATAATATTTGGTTTCTGTCTTTTCTTGCTGTGATTAATGCGTTACCCGCTGTATTTACTAAACTACTTAACGTGGTTAGTTCGGTGTGGTAGGCTTGAAGCGTTGAAACTTGTATTTCAGTTTCGTTTGGTGCATATTCTGGATGCGATGCAAATTGGCTTGTTATGGTTTCGAGGTTTGCAATTCGGCTGTCGTAACTCATCTGTGATGTTGATATTGTTTCAACTTCTGCGGTATCAGGATTTACGGTTTTTGCTTTTTTGTCGCCTCTTATTTTTTTGACTTGACTTGCAATGTTTTCTTTGTCAGTGTCTGAAATAGCTATTGATTTGGCGTAATTGCCTGCTTTTGACATTCTTTTTCCAAGTGGAGCAATGGCAACTTCTCTATCTGCTACGGCATTTTTATAGATTGGTTTTTTGTCATTTAATACGGTAATTGTTCCGCCAAGTGAAACTTTTTTGGGTTGCAAATTTGCTAAAAGCAAATTTGAATTTGAAGGATTATAAATAGCTCCCATTTCTTCGAGGATTTGGTATGCTGAACTAAAATTTGCTACGTTTTTGTTGTGTCCTGTTTCTGATGTAGAAGCCATAATATTTGATTTTTAGATTGTTAATAATTGCAAATGTAAAAACATTAGTAATTAATTTCCTAATTCCAATTGATTTTTCACTAAATTAAAATAATCTCCTTTGTTTTGTACTAATTGTTGATGATTTCCTGTTTCTGCAATCTCTCCGTTTTTGAGTACAATAATTTGGTCGGCATTTTTAACGGTACTTAAACGGTGTGCAATAATTAAAACTGTTTTTCCTTTAAAAAACTGTTGTAAATTATCGTGTATAATTTTTTCGTTTTCGGCATCGAGTGCCGAAGTTGCTTCATCAAAAAATATGTAATGTGGATTTTTATAAACAGCTCTTGCGATTAGGATTCTTTGTTTTTGTCCCCCACTTAATTCAATCCCAGAATTTCCAATTTTTGTATTGAAACCCATAGGTAAGGAATTAACAAAATCTAAAATGCAAGCTATTTTTGAAGCATTAAGTAATTTTACGGTATCAATAACTTCTTCTGCTAATGCAATGTTTTCGGCAACTGTTCCGCTAAAGATATTTCCATCTTGTAAAACTATACCACATTTTTTACGCCATTCGTTTGTGTAAACATCATTAATATTTTGTTTGTCTAATGAAATATAACCTGATGTTGTTGGATAATAGGATAATAGTAATTTTAATAATGTAGTTTTTCCACTGCCACTTGATCCAACTATGGCTGTAATTGAGTTATGAGGTATTTGAAATGAGATGTTATTTAAAACAAAGTTGTTAAAATTTCCTGGATATTTAAATGATACTTCATTAATATTAATGTTATCAAATTGTATATTTTCAATATGTTGTTTTGAATTATTATCCTCATCTTCATTATTGTATATTTCACCAATTCTTTGATTTGCAATATTAACATCTTGTGCATCTCTAATTAAACCAACCAGACTTTGAATAGGATTTATTAATTGTCCTATAATATAAGTAATACTTAATAAAGTGCCAAGTGTCATTTTATTGTCTATGATAAGTAATGCACATACAGCAATTGCAATAATTTCTTTTAGTTTTGTTAAAAAATCTACACCTAAATTTTGATACATATTTAAAAACAAGGAACGTAACTCTAAGTTATTTAATTTTTTTTGTATTTGAAGTATTTTATTTATTATATTGTTTTGAGCATCATTTATTTTTATTTCTGGCATATTCATAATAAATTCATAGACGACATTGTTATTTTCGGATTGACCTAAAAACATTGCATACTCAAGAATTGCTCTTTTTTTCAAAAATATTAATACCCAGATAATTGAAATTGTTGAAAGAAATAAATATGTAAAAAAAACAATATTATTAAAATAGTAAAGTATCCCACCAAATACAATTATGTTAAGAATGTTTATCACAAAGTCAATACCTTTCCATGTTAAAAAATTTTGTATTTTACTTTGGTCATTTAATCTTTGTAAAGTTTCTATATTTAATCTAGTATCAAAAAAACTGATACGCAATTTCATTAATTTTTGAAGCAATTCACTTTTTAAATTAATGCTTAAGATAAAGTTAATTTTGGTTAGAATTAAATGACTAATAAATTCTGAAATAAACCTTGAAATAAACAATACTATTTGTGCCAATAATAAATAATAAACTACATAAATTGCTTTAGGAGTAATTCCTGTGTCTATTATTTTTTGAAAGGTAAAAGGAATATAAAAATTTGCAATTATACTTATTAACAGAAGTAAAATAGCAACAATATATTTTAGTTTGTTTTTCTTTAAAAAAACGAAAGCCGAATAGAAAAAAGGAGAAGAAAAAAACGACTTTTTTTCATCACTTTTAATAATTGAAGTTGTAAAATTATCCGATGGTTCTAAAATAATACTAACGCCTTTTTCATTATTACCTTGCCATTCTTTTGCAAATACTTCATTATTTAATTTAATTCTTCCATAGCTAGGGTCTGAAAGATAGTAAAAAGTTTCATTATTTTTTATTTGTATTTTCTCTAAAACTATAAAATGATCCTGTTTCCAGAATAAAATGGTTGGCAAAGGAATCTCTTCTAATTGTGAGATGGTAAGTTTTAAAGGTGTTGCATTTAAACCCACTTTTTCTGAAACAATTACTATATCTTCAACAGATACTCCAATTCGTGTAAATTCAAATATTTTTTTGATTTGATTTAATGCTACTTGTTTACCATGATAACTTAATATCATACACAAGCAAGCAGCACCACAATCTGTACTCTCTAATTGATGATAAAATTTAACTTTATGCTTCTTGTAAATTTCCATCTACGATTTCTTTTATTTTTGTTTTTACAACCTTGTCTTTTTCGCCCTCGTCACCGTGATATACACAATATTCTTCACCAGATTCAATATGTTCCATTGCATGTTGTGAGCAACCACCATTACATAAGGGCATAATTCTACAAGACAAGCAGGGTTTGTTATTAAATTTCGCTTTCATTCTTCGTTCTAAATAATCATTTTCCCATATTAAAACACCATCATCATCAATATAACCTGCCCTGTTTTTTGTTTCAAAGTCTCTAGCGGTACATTTAAAAATGTCACCATTATAATTGATTACTACACTATTTCGTTTGTCTGCATAACAAGAGTCTATAACATTGTTTGGCGAGAAGGTACCGGTAGCAACAAAACCGTCATCTCTTATTTCTGAAATGTTTTTTTCTAGAATTATGTTCAAATCATCTACTTTATCATCTTGCCAAACTCTGTGAAAATCAAATTTTAGATATTTATCTTTTATATTTTGCTCTATATCAGCGAAGTCTGTTGGAATTTTATTCGTATTTGGTAGATTTTCATTAGTATAATTAATACGAAGTGTTACAAAAAAATGATTATTTATTAATAATTTGACATTGTTAATTATATCGAAATAGGAGCCTTTATTTTTACTAACATATCTTACTTTGTCATGTTCTTCTCTATAACCATCTAATGTAATTTGTAAACTACATTCTAAATTATTGTTTTTAAAATAATCAATAAAATCTTGATTAATTAAATATCCATTTGTTGTAAAATAAATATCGTAGGCAATGTTTTTTTTGATGCATGCTTGTGTAAAATGGTCAATAAGAGGAGTTACATTTCTGTCAAAATAAAGTAATGGTTCTCCGCCAAAAAATGAAAGAGTAAATTGTTTTAATTTTTCATTTTCAGTAGTTGAATTTACGAATTTATTAATTTTTTCAATATCAACATCATCAAGCCTTGATTTTTTAATATGAGTTTCATAACAATACCAACATTTAAAATTACAATTCATTGTAGGATTAATTGTAAGCATATATTCTGTTGGATTTTCATCAATTTCTTTTGAGATTACTTTAACTTTATCAATCTCATTTGCTTCATTTTCAATGATAAAACTGTTGATACTTAAATACTCGTAAAATGAAGGGTGTATCTCTTTTAAATTGTCTATACCTTCTGCTATCCCTGCGTCTAATAATTCTTTCAATTCTGGGTCTAAAAAAATAACTTTTTGTTCATAGGAGTTGTATAATGCAAATTTATCATCGTAAGCCATTATGCTGTTAAATTGACTGTATTTCATAATCTTTTTATTAAAATTGATTTTTTAATTGTGTTAAATAAATTAAAACCAAGATGTAATGTTAACACCTTGGTTTTTTAGTGATTTTTGGTGTTTGTTAACTACCCAATACCACAACCAGCTTTGCAATTTCCACCTTTGCAATTGTTTGAGCAAAGATTAATTGCAATCATACCGCCGATTGTTGCCGAAGATGTTAATGCCGATGAGAATCCACCTTTTAACACTTCTCCTTTTGTTTGTAATGCTTCAAATTTTGAAGCATCAAACTTTTTTACTTGATTTTTCATGTAAAAATGATTTATTTATTAAAACTTATTTTCTGTTTATTATTTCACCGAACAGTCGGATTACTTGCAAGTATTATTTAAATTTACATTTTTTGTATTGTAAACTACAAAAGACTCGGCGAATTAAATCAAATTAATTAGATCTATTTTTTTCGTCTTCATTACCAATTTGTCGTTCATCAACATTCACTTTAGAATTACCGAATTTATATGATAAACTAAATCTAACATATTTAGTGTCATAATATCCATTATTAATTGTTTCAACATTATTTCTATTACTTATATTATTAAAATCATAAGCTTTAAATAGGTTGTTAGCAGTTAGTGTAAATTGCAGTTTTTTTTGTAAAAACAACATTTTCAATGATAAATTTAATTGTGTAGTTGCGTAATTATAAACTAAATCTGATGATTGATGAGGGAAATTGTGTTGAAATTCTAATTCCGTTAATATGTTTTTTGCTTTGTTTAATGTAAAAGTATTTGAAGATGTTATAGTTGCACCATATCCTTGATTTGATTTTGGAGTTATTGGAAATATTTTAGAGTCGGAATGTTGATAATAGACATAAATAGCATTTTGACTTTCTAACCATTGGTATTTTTTAAACATATAAACTTGTTGTATTCCAAAACTATAGTCATCAAAATAATTTAATCTTGTGGTTTTTTGTTGATAATCTCCAACATTAAATAAAACCACCTGTCCTGAATTGTCAAGGTCTTTGGAATATACTGCTGTTGTATATAGATAGTCTTTATACGAATAACTAAACTCTAAATTATGAGTATATGTTGGTTTTAAATATGGATTACCTTCAGAATATGAGTATTGATTTGAATACCATTTAAAAGGATTTAATTCATTAAAATTTGGTCTATATATTCTTTTGCCGTAATTAATTGAAAACACATTATTTTCATTTGGCGTGTAACTTAAATAAGTAGTTGGAAAAATTTTATTTAAATTATTTTTAGTTGTTTGATTTAATGTTATTGAATTGCCTTCGGTTTGGGTATTTTCAAGCCTTAATCCAAACTGTATTTCTAATTTGTTTTTTAGCATTTTTTTATTTGCAGTAATAAATAATGATTGCGTGTTTTCTTTGTAACTAAAAAAATCGCTTTGAGTTGAGTCATAAATTGGTAATCCAGTTGTGGTATTCAAAAAATCAATATGGTTATCTGTTTTTGAATAAGACAATTTAGAACCATAATTTAAATTTGTCCATTTTAAAGGATATTCAATATTTATTTGTGCGGAATAATTATCTATTTTTTGATTTGTTAAATTATTTGCAGAAATAAAACCATTTGGTATTTCGGTTTGTATAGAGTTTGTAGTATTTGAAATAAAATTTCTATTAGTATTTGATTTGTAATTTAAATAATCAAAATCAAAACTAATGTTTTTTCCTAAAGTATCTAATGCAATATTTGTATGCCAATTTATAGAGTTTAAATTACGTTTTCTAATACTATTTCCAAAAGTTTGAATTATTCCGTTATTATTATTTGTAATATTATCAGTTAAAAAAGTGTTGTTTGAGTCATCTATATTTGGCTTGCTATAACTTCCAATATATTGAATTCCAGCACTCCATTTTTTAGTTATTTGATAGTCAAACCCCAAACGACTACTTAATAAATTTGAATAATACTTTTCTTTGTTTTCACTTTTCCACATTTGCGTTGGATAAAATATTTTACTATTTTCAATACCTTGAATTGAACCGTTAGAATAATTTGTATTCGCTATTAATGAAATTTTATTTTTTTGATAATTAAAACTTCCACCTATATTACCCGTTGAATACGTGCTTTGCTTGAACGCACTATTTAATGTAGCACTCCAACTATCTTTTTTAGCTTTTTTTAATTTTATATTAATTAAACCACTATTTCCTTCTGCTTCATATTTTGCAGGCGGATTGGTTATAACTTCAATACTTTTAATATTATCAGTAGAAATTGTTTTTAAAAAATTAATTAAATCCTCTCCAGAAAGTTTCATTATTTTATCATCAATCATTACACCCATACTACTCTTCCCTATCATAGAAATTTCATCATTTTTAACCTTAATATTTGGTGTAATCTTCAAAGCATCGATAGCATCACCGCCGGAGGCGGAGACACTATTTTCGACGTTGAAAATTAACCTATCAACTTTTCTTTCAATAAGTTTCTTTTTCGAATTTACAACAACTTCTTTAAGTTGTTGTTGGTTTTCTGAGACTTGAATTACTCCTACATATGTATCTTGATCTGCATTAACTTTTTGCCTTTGTAGAATTTTGCCTAATTGTTTAATTAGCAATTGATATTGTCCTTTTTCAGATACAATTGTAAATTTTCCGTCTATATTTGTTAATTCACTTTTTACAATTATAGAATCTTTATTTTGTAATTGTACTTCTATGAATTCAATTGATTTATTGGATTTGTCTGTAATTTGTCCGCTAATATTTACTTGCGATAACAATTTACTCGGAAAATTAAAAAATAAGATAAAAAGGAGGAAATAAATTTTACTCATATTGTTTGATTTGTTTTTTTGTAAATCTATGTAAATAAATTCTTAATTAAGTAACGTTTTCGTTATTTAATTGTGATATTTTTTCTGTATTTTCTTTTTTATGTGGTTTCTTTACGTTTCGTGTAGCTCAAAGGTATCACATAACTAGTAAATATACGAAAGTTCTTGCGTTTTTAACATTTTTTTATGTTGATTGAATTTTCAAATATTTATCAAAAATAGTACTATTTTTTTTTA
>JAYTNO010000189.1:0-3181 GCA_043748275.1 Flavobacterium sp.
TAAGCAGCAATTACATCTAAAGTATATAACCGGGGTTGCTCTACATTTTTTGCAAATCCAAACAATCGTTTTAAGGTAGTAACGCTGATACGATCCAAACAAAATTTGTTAATACTGTTAGCCAATCCTTCGCAATCTTTTGAATACCGGAGTGCCTTTCCATACCGGGCTTCAATTTTTTGGCGAATAGCAGTAGTGATCATACAGGAAAGATAAAGTAAACATTAAAGATAAAGTGGTTGAAGGTATTATGAACGGAATGAACGAAATGGATGAAAAGGTTGTGGGCTTATTGAATCAGTAAGTTTTATTTTGTTAGAATAAAAATAACATATTTATGTTTCATCTTACTTTTTCCCCAATCTATGACTATCAAACTTTTTTAAACACAATAAACAAAAATGCAAGAGGTGTTTATGTTTGGGGATTTAAGAACCCCCTTGGTTCGGCTGGTCCTTTTGAATATTTCTTACCCTATTATGTTGGAAAAGCAGATGAAACGCCAATTGTACAAAGAGTCAAGGGGCATTACAAACTAACAGCAAATTATCATATTTTTTTAAGCAAATATTTACATGAATTTTACAAATATCTAAAAACTGATGCAACTATCAAATTGCTATCGCCAAAAGAATATAAAACCTATATGGGATATTTCGCTTACTTAAATGCAGATAATAGGGGTAAAGCCATAAATAAATTAATTGCTACCCGGAGTTCAATTAAATCACATATAAATTTTTATCAGCAACATTTTCATGTTTGTTATATAACAGTAACAGATGAGAATACCATAATTATTCCTGAGTTAGAGAAGCATGTAAATTTTCATACTCCTCATATTTTGATTGGCAAAACAAATGCGAAGCACAGCAATTTATTTTACATTGATCGCCGGTGTCTTGCTGATGATAGCTTTTATTATAATTTCAATGTAAAAGGGTTTTGACCTTTGGATGAATAAAGCCCTTAAAGCCAATTATAAAAGTGATATAGAAAATAATTCATTAAATGGGGAAGCCGAAAACCGTAAATTAAAAGAGTAGGCAAAACAAAATTTTTTTATGAAAAATATTATTTTTCTAATTATCATCACTTTTGCAATTTTGGCTAATACTAATGCACAGTCAAATAAAGATTCTTTGGGTAATCTTATAAGGGCACAGTATAACGGAGGAAGATTACCTCCAAATGTAGCAGATCCCGGAGACAAGGAAATTAAGACTGGTAATGGCAAAATACAATTCGGTTCAGATGTTACAGGGCACAATAAAAAACCTGAAACTGGATATATTAATTCTTCGAAAAAATCTCTTATTGATCCGAGGATGAAAGAATATGATAAGAAAAGAGCCTCACTCTCAAAAAAAACTTATTCAAGCCACATATCCCACTCTAAACTCAATACTAATTCTGCGAAAAAAACTGTTGATAAATCTGTTCAAGTTCGGAAATCTAAATCCGAAATTATGAGGGAACGAATTCTAAAAAATATAGATAAAAAAAAGAATAATTAAATGCATATTTCCAGATTTATTTTTTCTTTAGGCGGTGTGGTGAATTCACAGTCTTTCAATGCAGTTGATGTTTTCACCAACTGCAATTAATTTTATTGCATTGGTTTGTGAAAGCTATAATTAAAATGATAAAAAAATAGAAAATACTGTGAAAACCAACGTTTCTAAAAAGTACTAGTATTAACCTTAAAAATCTAAACCAAAATGGATAAACAAACAAATGCTATCAAAACATTATTAATTGCCGCAACACTAATAATATTTTCTTTTACTAATGCAAATGCACAATCAGGCATAATCGGGCACCCTATAAAAATAGGAAGGTTAATGATTGCGGAAAGATATTTTCAATATAGAATGAATTGGTTTGATGCTAAAGATGCATGTGCTAAATTAGGGAAGGGTTGGAGATTACCAACTTTAGAGGAATTAAGATTAATGTGTGATAAAAGGGATGAAATTGGTAGGTATGCTGAAGGTTTCTTTTGGACTTGCGATTCCCCTAGTTTGGGGAGTGGACATATGTATGTAATTCAGTTTATAGGCGGTGGCGATGGTTACTGTGCCTGGCAATTTGCGGCAAGGAATTCACGGCAATATGTAAGGGCTGTTCGGACCTTTTAATTTTCAATATTGCATCAAACTCTTGGAGGGTTCCAAACCCTCCAAGAGTTTACCAATTTTAATCAATAAATATTTTCTAATGAAAAATATAGTTGTACTTCTCCTAATGTTTTTTTTTCTCTCAAAAAATGTAAATGCACAATCAGAAATTCCAAAAGGGAAGATCCATCTCGTTGAATTCACAAATGAGACAGGTAAGTTCGCTGTGCCCCAAGGAAAGTCCTGGTATATCTACAATATTTTCTCCGATAGAAAATATTACCCCCCAGGAGAAGATAAAGATGCTTTCGTCATAGTTGCTTTAAAAAGTATCAATAGGGTAGTATATCAAAATGGCCCAAATGTTTATAATCAATATTTAGGAACTATTTTCAATTTCCCACTAATCTTTCCTGAAAAAACAACATTTGAATTTGTAATTAAGAATTCAGGAGCCAAAGCTATAATGACTTACATTGAAGTTGATAACTGATCTGTTTGAATGGTTATTATAATTTATTAAATACTTATTTCAAAATAATTGGTTTATGAAAACTATAATATTGTTAATTCTATTCAGTTTGTTATTGATAGCATGCAACCAGAACCCCAAATCTGATGATAAAAGTGCTCTTGATTCTAAAAATGGCAATGGATTGTCTGTAGAGGAAGATCGAATCAAAAAATCGAACCTGGTAACCAAAGCATCAAACGACAGTATTAAAACGTATGCGATTGATAAAGAACTGGTAAAAAAATCATTTTTACAATTTCTACCATCCATATCAGGGGGACTAAAACTTAATGCAGCCGATAAATGGGATGGATATGCAATTGCTTTAGGCGACATTAATGGAGACAATTTAATTGATGCTGTAGTCTATTATTCTTTAGAACCAACGATGGATGATGGGAATGCAATATTATATTTACCTGGGCTTGTTGCATATATAAACACTGGGAAGAATTTAATAATGGCAGATCACACTGATGATTTTTTTGCCGAAGGTTTAACGAAAATAATGAATGGAGTAATATTTCTTGAGGGCCATGATTATGCA
>JAYTNO010000190.1:0-3176 GCA_043748275.1 Flavobacterium sp.
AATTCAAAAATATTTGATTCTCTTTCAAATTATCATCATCACAATTCTTATTCCTGTTTCGTTTTTCTATCTTTTAAAAACATTAGGCAAGGTAGATTCAATAATGGTAAAAGATTTATCGCAGCGTAAAATTCCGCTTATCATACAATCAGCATTGCTACTTATTTTAATCACAAAAGGCATCACATTTAGTAAAATTCCGGAGCTTTTTTATTTTTTAATCGGAGGTTTATGGAGTACCTTAATTACATTAGGATTATTATTCGGGAGAATAAAAGCAAGTCTACATATGCTAGGCATTAGCTCTTTAACAACATTTGTTATTGGCTTAAGCATACATAATCAAGTAAATATAACATATATAATTTCGTTTTTAATAGTTATGAATGGCCTTTTGGCAGCATCAAGAATTGTAATGAATGCTCATTCAAACAAAGAATTAATTATTGGTTTTTTTGTCGGAATGATTCCACAAGTGATTCTGTGGTGTTTTTGGTTATAGAACATAGAACATCAAACCAAGATTCAAAGTTTTTAAACCTACTTTTTCGTTATTTATTTGTGCCGAAGATTTAAATAAAGACATCCATCCATAATAAGCATAAAAATTTAAAGTATTTCTTCCCATAGCAATATAGGTTCCAACTTGAAGATTGTTTAAACCCGAATTATTAAACAATTTTGTTGTGCCAAAATTATCTTTATAAATATATTTATCATATATAAGATAACTGAATTTGATTCCTGTATAAATTCGCCAAAACTTATGGGTTTCTGGAGTTGAAGTACGCCAACGAAATTCTATTGGAACGTCTATAAAAAGCTGTTCCAATTTGTCTTTACTGTAGTCTTGCCCCACAGGAATTGATGTGTAGACAGGAATAGTATTAACTTCATATATTATAAGACTGTGAAAATATTTATTAAACGAAAGTCCAATTCCAGGTGCAATAGCATGTGTTCGTGCCTTATTTATTGGAAAATCTCTTAAAAAACCAAGAATAAAACCAGAAGAAAATTTGTTTTGAATTACACCAGTTGGTCTGTCACGCAAAATATTATAGGTAAATCCTGCATAAAACTGATCCTCTCTATACAACGAATCTACCGCAATCATTGGCGCAGGCAATTTTATATCTTGAGAAGGTGATTTTATATCTTGAGCAAAAATTTGAAATCCTGCAAAAAAAAATAATAGATTTAGGTAAAATTTCATAAGACAATATTTTCAGGTTAAAAATACAAAAAAACACCTACATAAATTTGAATATTAAAATGTAATTTTGTGAGTATAGAAATTACTTTTTTAAATTAATTTGATAAATATCAAAAATGGATAATAATCAACACGAATTATACGAATACGCAAGAAGAAGATTAAAACAAAAAAAGAATTTATATTTTCATTTTGTATTAATGGTTATAGGTAGTTTGTTCCTTTTTGTGGTCAATGTTTTATTGAAAATAGGCGAACCCAACAGATGGTATTTATGGATAATTACGGTTTGGGTATTTCTTTTTATTCTTCATTTTATAAAAGTGTTTATAACTGATAGTTTTATGAATAAAAACTGGGAACGAGACCAAATTAATAAACTTATAATAAAACAAGAGCGCAAAATTGCCGAATTTCAAGCCAATATTGAAGCCAAAAACATCCAAAAATGATTATACTAATTGCTGCAATAGGACAAAATAACGAATTAGGAAAAAACAACACCTTAGTTTGGCATTTACCCAATGATTTCAAAAGATTTAAAGCCTTAACTACAGGACATTATATTATTATGGGAAGAAAAACTTTTGAAAGTTTTCCTAAACCATTACCCAACAGAACCCATGTAATCATTTCAAGAAACAAAACCTATAAACCAGAAGGATGCATTGTAGTAGGCTCAATTCAAGAAGCTTTACAAGTAGTTCCAAAGCAAGAAGATGCTTTTATTATTGGTGGTGGTGAAATATATAAGTTAAGCTTGCCTTTTGCAGATAAATTAGAAATTACTCGTGTTTTTGGGTCTTTTGATGCAGATACTTTTTTTCCAGAAATCAAACTAGACCAATGGAAGCTAATTCTAGAAGAGCATAAATCAAAAGATGAAACTCATAATTATGATTTTAGCTATCAAACCTATATTAGAAAATAAAAAAACATCCCTTTTCAGAGATGTTTTTCAAACAACTAAATTTAACTCAACTCTCAATTTTAACAATAGCCTATTCTAAAAACAATTTTACCTAACATAATCATCTCGACAAGATTGTTTTTGAAGTAAAACAACTCCTTGAAGAATTTTTGAAAAAAATTTCAAAAATATCATTATTGCAAAATACCACTAAAACAATAAAAAATAAACGAAAATGTAACCTCTTAATTCAATTTTGTTTGTTTGGCTTATAAATTTTAACTGTCTCAAAAAAAAATACTTTTGTTTGTTTGTTGTTAGAAAACTGACAAAATAAATAAGTAATCATGTCATTCTTTCGGCTATTGTAAATCTTGATCTTTTTAAATAAAAAATTATTTGCTTATTGTTTTACAAAGTTGAGCTTTAAATCAACACCAAACAATCCCCATATATGGGGATTTTTCAATTATTTTTGTTAAATTTTATAATTGAATTAAAAATAACTTTTTACTACCTGTTTTTAGATTGCTTTTTAATGTATTATCTTTGCTAAAAATAAAAAATGTCAAAAAATATTACGCCATACAAATCTTCTACCCTTTCAAAAAAAGAACAGGTAGCACATATGTTTGATACTATTTCTGGAAACTATGATGATTTAAATAGAGTCATTTCATTTGGAATAGATGTAAAATGGCGCAAAAAAGTTTTGAAATTGGTTTCTGAAAAAAACCCTAAAACCATTTTAGATATTGCAACAGGAACAGGAGATTTAGCAATTTTAATGGCAAATACTAATGCCGATAAAATTATTGGCCTTGATATATCTAAAGGAATGCTTGATATTGGAATTCAAAAAATTGCAAATAAAAATCTTTCTAGTAAAATTGAAATGCTCTTAGCAGATTCAGAAAATATGCCTTTTGAAGACAATACTTTTGATGCTGTGACTGTTGCTTTCGGAATCAGAAATTTTGAAAATCTAGAAAAAGGATTAACAGAAATTCTCCGTGTATTAAAGCCTAACGGGATTTTTGTGATTTTAGA
>JAYTNO010000191.1:0-8501 GCA_043748275.1 Flavobacterium sp.
TGTTAATAGAAACTGCTACTGACAATAATAATAGAACTGTTGCCAATATTAGAAGTTATTTTAATAAATGCAACGGAACAATGGGTACACAAGGATCGGTAGAATTTATGTTTGATCATACTTGTAATTTCCGAATACCAAAAGGAAAACTCGACCCTGAAGAACTTGAATTGGAACTTATAGATTTTGGTGCAGAAGAAGTTTTTGAGGATGAAGAAGAAGGTATTTTGATCTATGCTCCTTTTGGAAGTTTTGGTGCTATACAAAAAGAACTAGAAAACAGAAACCTAGAAATCCTATCGTCTGGTTTTGAAAGAATTCCACAAGTTTTGAAAAAACTAACAGAAGACCAAGTTGCTGATGTTGAAAAACTTCTAGAAAAAATTGAAGAAGACGATGATGTGCAAAATGTATATCATACTATGGAGGAATAAATAGTAAATTTATAAAAACAAAAAACTCCGAGATAACCTCGGAGTTTTTTTATATTTTAAAAAATATAATTATTTTATAAATTCAATTTTTTGAACTTCTTCAGAATTAATAGAATCAAAAAATCCTTGTTCGTTCATCCAATCATCACTAAATACTTTACTCATATATCTTGAACCGTGATCAGGAAAAATAGCGATTACATTACTATTTTCATCAAACTCACCTTCTTCTGCATATTGTTTAATAGCTTGCATTACGGCTCCAGAAGTATATCCTACAAACAAACCTTCTCGTTTTGCAATTTCTCTAGTTACGTGTGCGCTTTGCTCATCAGTAACTTTCATAAATTTATCAATAATATCGAAATCTGTTGCTGTAGGTATTAGGTTTTTTCCTAATCCTTCTATTCTATATGGATAAATTTCGTTGTTATCAAATTCTTTGGTTTCGTGATATTTTTTTAATACTGAACCAAATGCATCTACACCTAAAATTCTAATATTTGGATTTTGTTCTTTTAAATATTTTGCAGCTCCAGAAATAGTTCCTCCAGTACCACTACAAGCAACAAGATGTGTTATTTTTCCTTGAGTTTGTTCCCAAATTTCTGGACCTGTTGATTTATAATGTGCATCAATATTTAATTCATTAAAATATTGATTGATATATACTGAACCTTTTGTTTCTTCGTGCAAACGCTTGGCAACATTATAATAAGAACGTTCATCATCCGCAGAAACGTGAGCGGGGCAAACATAAACTTTTGCTCCTAAACTACGTAGCATATCTATCTTATCTTTGGATGATTTTGAACTTACCGCCAAAATACAATTGTAGCCTTTAATAATACTTACCATAGCAAGACTAAAACCAGTATTGCCAGAAGTTGTCTCAATTATTGTATCACCGGGAGTAAGAATTCCTCTTTTTTCAGCTTCTTCAATAATATATAAGGCAATCCTATCTTTGGTAGAATGTCCTGGATTAAACGCTTCTACTTTAGCATAAAAATTACCAATTAAATTCTCGGTAACTTTATTTAGCTTAATAAGAGGCGTATTTCCTATTAATTCCAAAACATTATTGTAGGCATTTATCTTTTCTTTCATAAAAAAATAGTTTATCAAGGGCCATTTATTGCATTTCGCAGACCTTAAGACCTTGCAAATTTAAGAAAATTTTTCTAATTCATTTAATTTCTTTCTAAATCTAATAAAAAACTAAACTCTTTTGCCAATTCTTTTAGTGCTTCAAACCTTCCAGAAGCGCCTCCGTGACCAGCATCCATATTAATATTCAGAAATAATTTTTTATCATTTGTTTTTAACACTCTCAATTTAGCAACCCATTTTGCTGGTTCCCAATAGGATACTTGCGAATCATATAATCCTGTTGAGACAAACATATTGGGATACTCTTGATTTTTTACATTATCATATGGTGAATAACTTTTCATATAATTGTAATATTTTTTAACATTTGGATTTCCCCATTCGTCATATTCTCCTGTTGTTAATGGTATAGAATCATCTAACATTGTTGTTATAACATCTACAAAAGGTACTTGGGCTATCACACCATTATATAATTCAGGATTCATATTAATTATAGCACCCATTAATAATCCACCGGCAGAACCACCTTCGGCATATAAATGTTGTTCAGAAGTGTATTTTTCTTTTATTACAAATTTTGAACAATCAATAAAATCAGTAAATGTATTTTTCTTTTTTAATAATTTTCCATCTTCATACCATTGTCTACCCATATCTTCACCACCACGAATATGAGCAATAGCATAAATAAAACCTCTATCTAATAGTGATAATCTAGTGGATGAAAAATAAGGATCCATCGAAATTCCATAAGATCCATAAGCATATAGCAGTAATGGGTTTTTACCATTTTTTTCTAATCCTTTTTTATAAACCATCGATATGGGCACATTGGTTCCATCTGTTGTTGTTGCCCAAACACGTTCTTCGATATAGTTATTTTTATCAAATTTACCTCCAAGAACTTCTTGTTCTTTTTTGACTTCTTTGGTTTTGGTTTTCATATTAAAATCAATAACCGATGAAGGTGTTGCCATAGATTGATATCCATATCGTAAAATGTCTGTATCAAAATCTACATTGGTTATGGTATATGCGGTATAGGTTTCTATTTCAAATGGTAAATAGTATTCTCCTTTTCCAGACCAAGGCAAGATTCTAATTTTATTCAAACCATTACTACGTTCAGAAACAACCAAATAATCTTTGAAAATATCAATTCCTTCAATCAATACTTCCTCACGATGCGAAATTAAATCTGTCCAATGCTCTTTTGAAGTATTGATTTCGCTGGTTTTCATTATTTTAAAATTGGTTGCTTTGTCTTTGTTGGTCACAATATAAAAACTATCTCCATAATGCGAAATACTATATTCTAAACCTCTAACACGTTTCTGAAAAATTTTAAATTTACTATCTGGTTCATCTGCTAGTATCGTTCTATATTCATCTGTTAAAGTACTTGATGAACTTATAGCAATATATTTTTTTGATTTTCCTTTCATTACAGAAACGTCGAAAGTATCATCTTTTTCAAAATAAATAACTTCATCTTTGGCAGCATCTGTTCCAAATTTATGTTTTAAAACAGTGTCAGAACGCAACGTTTTTTGATCTTGCTTGGTATAAAAAATAGTTTTATTATCATTTGCCCAAGTAGAATTTCCGGTAACTTTTTCTATTTTATCAGGAAGGATTTCACCTGTGATTAAATTCTTTATTTGTAAAGTATACACTCTATTTCCTAAATTATCTATTGCAAAAATGGCTAATTGATTATCATTGCTAATACTCACACCACTCAATTGAAAATATTTTTGGTCTTTGGCCATTTCATTACAATTGAACATTATTTCCTCTTTTGCATCAAGACTTCCTTTTTTTCTAGAATAAATAGGATAATCTTGACCCTTTTCAAAACGAGTTATATAAAAATAGCCATTATAAAAGTATGGAACCGATTGATCATCTTCTTTGATTCGGCTTTTCATTTCTTCATACAATTCAGTTTGAAACGCTTTTGAATCTGAGGTCATTGCATTATAATACTCGTTTTCTTGATTGAGATACGATATAACTTCGGGGTTTTCTTTATCGTTTAACCAAAAATAATTATCGATTCTAATATCTCCATGTTTCTCTAATGTTTTAGGTTTTATGGTTGCAATTGGAGCTTTTATATTTTTTGACATTATATTATTATTGTTTTGAGAATAAGTAAAAGAAAATAAAATACTTATAAAAATTACAAATACATTTCTTTTCATCTCTTTAAGTATTGATTTAACTTTGCAATTTAGTAATTTCGCACAATAGAACTAATAAAATTTATCAACATGTTTGGAGACCTAATGGGAATGATGGGCAAACTAAAAGAAGCTCAACAAAAAGTAGAAGAAACAAAAAAGATATTAGATAATGTACTTATCGATGAACAAAATAATGACGGTTTGTTGAAGCTTACCATCACTGCAAATAGAACTTTAAAATCTATTACAATTGATGATGCTTTGCTTGAAGATAAAGAACAACTTGAGGATTATTTGCTTGTAGTTATGAACAAAGCTATAAGTAAAGCATCAGATATAAATCAGGCAGAACTAGACGCTGTTTCAAAAGTTGACATGCCAATGATTCCAGGTATGGAAGATATGTTTAAGTAATTAATATTTATTAATAAATCCAAACTCAAAATACAACATTTTAAGTTTGGATTTATATTTTTTTACATCTTACTCAAAGTCTCCAAAACATAATCATGCATCACTTCGCGATAATCTAGATGGGTAACAATTCTCAATTTTCCTTGTCCCATAGAACTAATTGCAATTCCTTTATCTTTAAATTTTTGGATAACCACTTTTTCATCCAAAGGTTTTTTGACCATAAATATTAATATATTAGTTTCAATAGGTTCAACTTTTTCTATCCAAGATAATTTTTCTAAAACAGCTCCAAGTTCTTTGGCTTTTCTGTGATCTTCTTCTAATCTATTGATATTGTTTTGCAAAGCATAAATTCCTGCGGCAGCAAGATAACCAGATTGACGCATATTGCCTCCAAATATTTTACGAATTCGAATGGCTCTTTTTATTGTTGCTGCATCAGAAACTAACACAGAGCCAATTGGAGCTCCTAATCCTTTTGAGAAACAAACTGAAATAGTATCGAATATTTCGCCAAATTGTTTTGGATGTTGTTTTTTGGCAATTAAAGCATTCCATAATCTTGCACCATCAAGATGATATTTTAAATTATGAGCATCACAAACTTGTTTTATTTTTATTAATTCTTCAATTTCATAACAAGCTCCACCACCTTTATTTGTTGTGTTTTCTATACTTACCAATTTTGAAAGTGGTGCATGATAAAACTCAGGATCGTTAATTCCTTCTTTTACTTGTTCTGCAGTAATCAAACCTCTATGTCCTTCTAATAAATTAAAATTCACACCACTGTTTGATGAAGCACCACCAGATTCATATAAATGTATATGCGACCATTTATCACAAATGATTTGATCTCCTGGGTTGGTATGCAGCTTTATAGCGGTTTGATTGGCCATTGTTCCAGTAGGAAAAAAAAGAGCAGCTTCCATACCAAAAAGATTGGCTACCATTGCTTCAAATTCATTAACTGTTGGATCTTGTTTAAAAACGTCATCACCCACTTTGGCATTAAACATATACTGCAACATCTCGAGAGATGGTTTTGTTACCGTGTCACTTATTAAATTTATTTCCATATGATAAAAGGATAGCTTATTTTTGCGAAAACAAAATTACATAATTTATGACAAATACCGAACAAATTAAAGGTATAGTAGAGCGTCTTGGTGCGTTGAGGAGGTATCTTTGACATTGATGCCAAGCAAATTGAAATTACTAACGAAGAAGAAAAAACTTTTGCTCCCAATTTTTGGGACAATGCATCTGAAGCTGAGGTAATTGTAAAAAACCTTCGTTCAAAAAAGAAATGGGTAGAAGATTATGATAAAGCTATTGCAATGTCAGATGAATTGCAATTGGCCTATGAATTTTATAAAGAAGGCGAATTTTCTGAAGCCGAATTAGACCATCAATATCAAATTACAAATTCGCATATAGAGGAAATAGAATTCAAGAATATGCTTTCTGATGAAGGTGATTCATTGAGTGCTGTGCTTCAAATTACTGCTGGTGCAGGCGGAACAGAAAGTTGTGACTGGGCAGAAATGTTGATGCGAATGTATATGATGTGGGGTGAAAAACACGGCTATAAAATAAAGGAATTAAACTTTCAAAAAGGAGATGCAGCTGGAATAAAAACAGTTACCCTAGAATTTGAAGGCGATTATTCATTTGGATATCTCAAAGGTGAAAATGGTGTTCATCGATTAGTGCGTATTTCACCATTTGATAGTAATGGAAAACGACATACCTCATTTGCATCAGTATATGTATATCCGTTGGTTGATGATACTATTGAAATAGAAATTAATCCCGCAGATATTGAAATAACAACGGCACGCTCAAGTGGTGCTGGTGGACAAAATGTAAATAAAGTTGAAACCAAAGTGCAGCTTGTTCACAAACCAACAGGAATTCAAATACAATGTTCGGAAACGAGATCACAACACGATAATAGAAATCGTGCCATGCAAATGTTGCGTTCTCAATTATATGAAATTGAGTTAAAAAAGAAATTAGCGCAAAGAGCTGATATTGAAGCTGGAAAAATGAAAATTGAATGGGGTTCACAAATCAGAAACTATGTGATGCAACCCTATAAATTAGTAAAAGATGTTCGTACAGGACAAGAAACTAGCGACGTAGATGCTGTTATGAATGGTGAAATTGATCCGTTTCTAAAGGCATTTTTAATGATGATGGGACAAAAAGAAGAGGATTAAAAAAATTTGAAAGAAGTTTTATCGCAAAACTTCTTTCAAAAATTGTAACATCGCTATCCAAGATCGTTTTTCAGCTTTTTCATTATATGCAGCACCTTTACTATTATCATTTCCAGCATTTTTATCTGTGAAAGAATGGACTGCATTGGCATAATAAACCATTTGCCAATCGGCTTTTGCAGATTTCATTTCATTTTGAAAACTTTTAATTTCTGGTTCAGATTCATAAGGGTCATCTGCACCGTGCAGCACTAATACTTTTGGAGAAATTTCTTCAATTTTTCTGTTTTCATCACGAGCCAATCCACCGTGAAAAGAAACAATTCCTTTCACATTCATATTGGTTCTTGCAGCTTCAATAGCTCCAGTTCCACCAAAACAATACCCAATTACAGCAATCTCATTAGGATTTGCACCTTGTTTAATGAGTTCATCATAGGCAAGTGAAATTCTTCTGTGATAATCACTAATATTTTTTTTATAAAAACCAGCATTTTCCCCAGCTTGTTTATAATCTTTTGGTCTATTATCAACTCCATAAATATCAGCAACAAAAGTATAATATCCCATTGAGGCCAATCGTGTTGCTGTATCAATAGCATGATCGTCAATTCCCATCCAAGCTGGTAAAATCAACACTCCTTGTTTTTCTTTTAAAGCTTTTTTTGGCAATATACTTAAGCCACTTAAGGCTTGTTTACCATCATTATAATTCACTTTTTTCACTTGACCAAAAGTGTGAGATACCAATATAATTGCAAGAATTGTAAAATAATTTTTCATAACTAATTTTCTTTTTTAAAAATTTAAAGATATTATAAAATAGGAGAAACAATAGTTAATACTAATATAAAAAAATTAAAAATATTGATTTGAAAAAATATGCAATTAGGAATTGTAACCATAAATCAGTTAATTTGAAAAATAAAACCTAACTAAAATCCATACCTTAGATAATGAAATCCTATTCTATTGAAGAAATAAATGAAGTATTAAAAGGAACTATTGTTGGACATACTTCTCAAAATATTACAGCACCGGAGCAACTCGAAATGGCAAGTTATTCTGAAATTACTTTTATTGGCAATAAAAAATACGAAAAATACTGGGCCAATTCCAAAGCTTGTTCTGCTGTGGTCAATGAAGATAATACATTAGAACCTGGAGAAAATCGTGCTTTTATTAAAGTAAAAAATGCCGATTTGGCAATGTCTCAAGTTTTAGAAATGTTTGCACCGCCAACTCCAGAATTTTCAATAGATATTCACCCTACTGCTACAATAGATGTTAGTGCTACAATAGGAAATGGTACTCGTATTGGAGCAGGAAGTTACATTGGTCCAAAAGTGGAACTTGGAGAAAATGTAACCATTTACCCAAATGTAACAATCCTTGACGAATGCACTGTTGGTAAAAATACCGTAATTTGGTCAGGAACAGTTATTAGAGAACGTTGTCATATTGGTAATGATTGTATTTTTCATCCAAATGCAACTATTGGTGCAGATGGTTTTGGATTTCGTCCAGATCCACAAAGAGGATTGGTAAAAATTCCTCAAATCGGAAATGTGATTATTGGTAATAATGTAGAAGTTGGCGCTAATTCTTGTGTTGATAGAGGAAAATTTAGTTCAACTGTTTTAGGTGATGGTTGTAAAATAGATAATTTAGTTCAAATAGGACATAACAGTAAGTTAGGGAAATTCTGTATTATGGCTGGAAATTCTGGTTTAGCAGGATCTGTAACTTTAGGAAATGGTGTGATTATTGGTGGTAGCGCTTCTATAAAAGATCATACTACAATTGGAGATGGTGCCATTGTTGGTGCTGGTTCTGGTGTTACTGGCGATATTGAAGCGGGCAAAGTAATGTTAGGTTATCCAGCTGTCGAAGCAAGAGATGCATTAAAACAATGGGCAATACTGAAAAGATTGGTTAGAGAATCATCCAAATAATTGCAATCAAAATTGTATTAAATAAAAAAAGACAAACTAGTAAGTTTGTCTTTTTCTTTTTAAAAATATGTCTTGTCCTGAAATAACGATACACAAATTTCATCGTTATGAAAAACACCCAAGTAAGTCGCTATGTAAAGCGCACCCAGAAAGATTATTCAATGT
>JAYTNO010000192.1:0-3144 GCA_043748275.1 Flavobacterium sp.
GCTCCCAAATAACCAAATTCACCCAGCGCTCTTAATACCAATGCTTTCGATTGTGTTCCTGCTAACCTTGTATACCAATCGGCTTTAAACTTTATTTTATAATATTCTAACCAGTTAAACTTTTGCTGATCAACTTTTGCTCTGTCAGCTGTCGCTAGTGTGTAATCAGAGCCAACGGTTTCATATTGATGAGGTGTTGTACTGTTTGGTGTTATATCTACTAAATAATCACCAATAGCTACTTCTTGTCCACTAGATGTTGGAACAATAGTTAAACCATCGTTCTCTCTGTGCTGAAGTTTATATTCTTTTTGATTTTCTAAATCCCCATAATTTATTCCGTTAAATGCAGAATAAGGCAAAGTGAACTTTGCTGAAACGCTAAATTCAGAACCAGAAGTTGGGTAAATTGGATTTACTCCTTTGTTATTTCTACTCAAACCAAGCGTGTAGGCTAAGTTTCTTGATGAACCGTTTCCGAAAGTGAATAATCCGGTGTTATAGTTGTTCAAATCATAATATTGAAAACTAACCGAACTTGAAAACACAAAGAAATCATCCGGAATAGTCAATCTTTTTGCAATACCAACAGACAATGACGTGATGTTAAAACTCTTATCTTTATCTACGTTAGTTGATCTTCCTGAGTAAAGAAACTGTTTACTATGAGATATCGAACTTGAAAATTGAATTGGTTTTTTTCCTCCAAGCCATGGCTCTGAAAACGACAAACTATAGGTTTGAAAAAACGAACTTGCTTGTAAACGCAAGGCAACTTTTTGGCCATCACCCATTGGAAGCGGCTTATAGGCTTCTTTTTTAAATATGTTTCTTGCAGAGAAGTTATTGAAAGATAATCCTAAGGTTCCAATAAATCCGCCACCGCCATAACCACCTTGAAGTTCAATTTGGCTTGATCCTTTTTCAACAACATTGTACTCAATATCTACTGTTCCTGCCGCTGGGTCAACATTTTTGAATTTTGGGTCAATAGCTTCCGGATCAAAGAAACCTAATTGTCCAATTTCTCTAATGGTTCTTACTAAGTCTTCTTTACTGTATTTTTGACCTGGCTGGGTTCTTAATTCCCTGTAAATTACCCGATCATGTGTTTTATCATTCCCAACAACTGTAATATTGTTAAAATAAGCAAGCGGACCTTCGGTAACTCTAATTTCAAAATCGATAGTGTCATTAGCTGTTTTTACTTCTACAGCATTAATATTTGAAAATAAATAGCCATTGTTTTGATATAAATTGGTTAAATCGTCTCCATCTGGTTTTGATTTATCCGCAATTCTTTTTTCCAACAGAACACCATTATATGTATCTCCTTTTTTGATACCCAAAACCCTTCCTAAGGTTTGATCTGAATAAACAGAATTTCCAAGGAATTTAATGTTTCCAAAATGATACTTTCTGCCTTCTTCAACTTTTATATTGATTGCTAACTTTGTTTTTTTGGCATTTAAAAATACCGAGTCAGTTATAATCCGGGCGTCTCTATAACCTTTTTCTTTATACTTATCAGTGATGGAAGTTAAGTCTTGTTTATATTTATCTTTTATATATTTTGATGCTTTTAAAATACGAATCGGATTGATTTGTTTCGTATTTTTCATGGCTTTTCTTAGTTTGGCATCAGTGAACTTCTCATTACCTTCAAAGGTTATTCTCGATATTTTCAACTTATCGCCTTTGTCAATATTGACAAGCATTTTAACATTATTGCCTGCAGTTGTATCGGGAGTTGTTTTTATAAAAACTTTGGTATTAAAATAACCGTCTTTTTTATATTTGTTTTCGATATAATTTTTAGTGGTAGTGATCAGGTTTTCATTAACAATTTTGCCTTTTGTCAATGAATTATCTTTGATAAGCCCTTCTACTTTTGATTTTTTTACGCCTTGAATTTTTACTTCGCTAAGTTTCGGAAGTTCTACTATATCAAGGTCTAACCAGATACTATCCGCTTCAACTTTATTTATATAAAAATCAATATCACTAAAAAGACCAAGTTTCCCCAGTTTTTTTATGGCATTGCTTAATTCTTCTCCGGGAACCGTAAGTTGCTGGCCTTTTTCTAAACCGGCAAATGTGACCACCGTTTGTTCGTTGTAACTGATTTTACCGTTAACTTTTACATTCGCTAAAATATATTTTTTGCCTTGGTTGAAGGGAATTCTCTCTTGGGCTTGTAATTGAAAAATAGTTCCAAATAATAAAATAAATAGGAATATTTTTGAAGGGTTAATCTGCACTGAAATTTTATTTAATTTGTTCACTTGTTTTTCCGAATCTTCTTTCTCTTTTTTGATAACTAATAATGGCTGCATATAAATCGTCTTCTTTAAAATCGGGCCATAAAACTTCGGTAAAATAAAATTCTGCATACGCTATTTGCCATAACAAAAAATTACTAATTCGGTGCTCGCCACTGGTTCTAATCACTAAATCTACATCGGGTAAATTTCGCGTGTAAAGATGCTCATTTATAATTGATTCATCAATAGTGTCTATAGAAATTATATTATTTTTAACTTTCTCACTAATAATTTTGACAACATTTAACAATTCTTCCCGCGAACCATAGCTCAATGCCAGTGTTAGCGTCATTCTTGTGTTGTTTTTTGTTTTTTCGATGACGGATAAAAGCTCATTTTTGGCTTTTGTCGGAAGCAATTCGATGTTGCCAATACTGTTTAATCGAATGTTGTTTTTTTCTAAGGTTGCCAATTCCTTTTTTAAGGAATTGACCAATAACTTCATTAAGGTATCGACTTCTAACTTTGGCCTATTCCAATTTTCGGTAGAAAAGGCATATAATGTTAAATTTTCGATTCCCAGTTCGGCACAGGTTTCAACAGTAATTCTGACCGATTTTGTTCCTTTTTCGTGTCCAAATGCTCTTAGTAAACCTTGTTGTTTCGCCCAACGACCATTTCCATCCATAATTATGGCCAGATGTTTTGGTAAGTTCTCTTTATTAATGGTATCTAATAAGCTCATTTTTTATTCTTTGCAATAACATGGTTTTTCTCCAAACGTATACGTAATAGTAAATCCGCTGAATACATACCAATCCTTGCTGTTTAAATTACCAAATTTCAATGGTTCTAAATTTTTATTTTTTGGCAAACTTCC
>JAYTNO010000193.1:0-8416 GCA_043748275.1 Flavobacterium sp.
TCAAAGATTGGGTTATTTTAATGTTGATAAACATTCAACGGCTTCAAAACTAGTCTTTAACAAAACGGTTGGACTAAAAGATGCTTGGGAAGAAAAGGGTAAAAAAGAAGAAAATTTATTGATGAATACTTTAAAAGAACTCAATAAATATGTAAAAGAAAAAGATTCAACTGCTGCTGAAGCAATCTTAAAACCAATTGTTGATAACATAAAAAGTATCGATAATTACAGTTTGTTAAGACAAACAATATCAAAAAACATTAAAAATGATAACAATGCATTATTGTTTGCAAATTTAATTTTAAATTATTCAGATAATATTGGAATAATTAATATTGAAGAAAGTTTTATAGAAAAACTTTTTACAATGTCTTTAATAAGCCATTTGCCAATTGTGAGAATTTATGCAATTCAAAATATAAAAAGAGATAAAATTTCACTTTTTCATTTTCAAACGCAATTATTAGAATTAAAAAATTCAGAGAAAAACGAAAAAGTTTTAGAATTGTTGAAAACGATTTAATTTCGAACTATAATTTTTCCTAATACAAAACCAACTTTCGAGTTGGTTTTTTCTATTATTGTAAATATCTATTAAAACAAAAAAATCAATTTATTTTTTCTATTAAAAATGACTTACACATTTTGCTTTTAATCAATTTTAAAAAACCGTCAATATAAATTAATGTATATTAAAAAAACGTTTCAAAAAACGCTTTATTTTAAGTTTCGTCTCTTTAAATTAAAATTAACATCATTATAAAGATTTTTTTTGTAACTTTAGTATATAAAACAAAAAGTAACATGTCAAATAATAGTAACAGTAGTATTTTTGCCTTGATTGCCGGAGCAGCAATTGGAGCAACTTTAGGAATTTTGTTTGCACCTGATAAAGGATCAAAAACAAGAGAAAAAATTATTGATGGTTTAGATGATTTAAAAGATATAACAAAATCTAAATTTGAAGATTTAAAAGATGAGACAAAAGACATGTTTTCACATAAAAAACACAATTTAAAGGATACTGTTGAAGACTTAATTTCGAACTCAAGTTATAAAGCTGAAGAAGCAATTTCTTTTCTTGAGGAAAAATTAGCAGACCTAAAAAAGCTTAACACTAAACTTCAGAAATAATGGCTTTTGAAGAATTAAAAGAAAATACCGAAGCCATTCAAGAAAATGCAAAAGCATATTTTGAGAGCAACATAGCCTATTATAAGTTATGGGGTTTTAAAGTTGCAATGAAATCTACAACTTTAATGTTGAAATTTTTATTGATATCTATTTGTTTATCAATTGTTTTGCTTTTTGTTTCTGTAGCAGGTGCTTTAACCATAGGAAATATGCTAAACAGTTTACCTTATGGATTTCTAATTGTTGCAGGAATATATTTGGTTCTTGCATTACTTTTATTTTTGATAAAAGATAAAATAGTAGAAGGCCCAATATTAGAAAAATTCTCAGAAATATTTTTTAACGACTAGATTATGGGAACGAAAAAATATTCATCCTACGCAGAAATAGAAAAAGAATTAGAAATTCTAAAAGTTGAGCGCGAGATTCATTATCAAAAAATGGTCTTGAGTGTTGATAAAGCCAAGGAGAGCATTGTGCCTTCAAAAGCACTTTCAATTGCTGGAACCATTTACGATACAGCACTTACCGGAACTACTGGAACCATTATAAAAATTGCAACACCATTTGTACTCAACACGGCAGTACCTTTTATAAAAAACTGGTTTAGCAAAAGAAAAAAAAGAGACGATTAAGTCTCTTTTTTTATGATAAGTTATTGTTTATTAACTATTCTACAGGATTTGAAGTATCAGACGGATTAAAATCAGTCGAAGTATGATCTGTTTTTTTTACTCTTTTTGGTTGTTTTTTCATTTGCTCTCCAATAATATTTGAAGCAGTAAAACTAGTCACCATATTGTTCAACATATCACTTGCGGCTTGAGGTGAGTTGGGTAATAAGATTAAATTAGAATTTGTATCAGCACCAATTGCCTGCAAAGTATCATAATGTTGTGTAATAACAATCAAAGCTGATGCTTCTTGAGAATTGATTCCCACATTGTTCAAAACTTCTACACTTTCTACCAATCCGCGTGCAATTTCTCTTCTTTGGTCAGCAATACCTTGACCTTGCAATTTTTTACTTTCGGCTTCAGCTTTGGCTTTGGCTACAATTCTAATTCTTTGTGCTTCAGATTCAAAAGTTGCAGCCGTTTTTTCTCTATCAGCTGCATTAATTCTGTTCATTGCATTTTTCACCTGAATATCTGGATCAATATCAGTAACCAAAGTGTTGATAATATCATACCCATATGTAGACATGGCTTCGTTTAACTCGCGTTTTACACCAATAGCAATATCATCTTTTCTTTCAAAAACATCATCTAAAATCAATTTAGGAACTTCGGCACGAACCACATCAAAAACATAAGCAGTGATTTGATCGTGAGGATATTCTAATTTATAAAAAGCTTCGTATACTTTATCTTGAATCACATTAAATTGTACCGAAACCTTCATTTTGATAAATACATTATCTTTGGTTTTTGTTTCAATAATGACATCCAATTGTTGAATTCTAAGATTTACACGTCCTGCAATTCTATCAATAATTGGCACTTTTAGTTGCAATCCAGAATTTCTAATACTCATAAATTTCCCAAATCGTTCAACCACTACAGCAGTTTGTTGTTTAACAGTAAAGAAAGAAGAGAACAGAATAGTTAATCCTAAAACGACAAAAACAATAAAAATAATTTCCATATATAATTTTTTAAGGTTGTTACTACAGTTGTTATACGATAAAAATGTATGTTTGTTACAAATTAAAATTTATAAATAATGAAGAAGATTGTTTTCACTATTATTTTAATAGGTCTTTCGTTAGTTGCCAATGCACAATATGGGTATAGAGACGGAAATAGAATAGGACTAACTCTTGGAGTTACCCAAATGTCATTGACAACCAATAATTTTAAGACCAAACCAGAAATGGGTTGGGTTGGTGGTTTGGCTGTTCGAGGAAATTACTATAATGATTTCAGTATGATTTTCGGAATGCAGTTTACCGAAAGTAATTTCACTGCAGAAACTAAACTATTACCTTCTTCAAAAACTGAAGACGTAAAGTATACTCTTGCAGCTGTTCAAGTTAGATTGTTGTTGAGTTATAATATTGTAAAAGATCATGTGTCTTTAGATTTTGGACCTATTTTGCAAGTAAATGGCAAGTTAAAAACAGATTCTAAATATGATGAATATTCCATTTCTGGCACTAAATTAAATGTAAAAGACATTCAAGACGTAACCAAATTCAATGGAAATTTTTATGCAGGAATTTCTGCAGGAAACAAACGCATTCGTGCCATTGTTTGTTACCAATACGGAATAAATAACTTTTTGAATAATCTCAATAAAAAAGAAGAGTTAAAAATAGCCAACAACAACAGCGAATTCAAAGGCCATTTAGGAATTATAAGTGGTCAATTGTTGTTTAATTTGTAAAAAAAAGCCTCGGATATTTCGAGGCTTTTTTATTATAAAGTAGCTATTGCTTTTTCCAAGCGCTTGATGGTTTCCTCTTTTCCAATCAATTCTACAATATCAAAAAGATGTGGACCTTTTAAAGCACCAACCAAACTCAAACGAAACGGTTGCATTACTTTTCCCATTCCAATTTCGTTTGTTATCATCCAATCTTTTACAATAGTTTCAATATTTACTGAGGTAAAATCATCAATTGTTGACAATACAGCTATCAATTGTTGCATTAATTCTGGCGTTGCTGAATTCCAATTTTTAGCTGCTTTTTCATCATAAGAAGTTGGTGCTTCAAAGAAAAAGCTACTCATTTCCCAAAACTCTGACACAAAATTAGCGCGTTCTTTTATTAAAGAAACAATTTTTTCCAGCTTCGTCATTCCGAACGAAGTGAAGGAATCTTTAGTTTTTTTAGCAATTATTTTTTGAAAAGTTATAGCCAAACTTTCATCACTTTGTTTTTGTAAATACTGATGATTGAACCATTTGTTTTTTTCTGGATCAAATTTTGCTCCAGCTTTATGAACACGATTCAAATCAAATTTTTCAGCTAATTCTTCTAACGAAAAAATCTCCTGATCGGTTCCATCATTCCAACCCAATAATGCCAAAAAGTTAATAACTGCTTCTGGGAAATATCCTTTTTCTCTATAACCAGACGAAACACCTTCTTCAGTTTTCCATTCTAAAGGAAAAACAGGAAAACCCATTTTATCGCCATCACGTTTTGATAATTTTCCGTTACCGATAGGTTTTAAAATCAAAGGCAAATGCGCAAATTCTGGAGCTTCCCAACCAAAAGAACGGTATAATAAAACGTGCAAAGGCATTGATGGCAACCACTCTTCACCACGAATGACGTGAGAGGTTTCCATCAAATGATCATCAACAATATTCGCCAAATGATAGGTTGGCATTCCGTCAGATTTAAACAAAACCTTATCGTCAAGTAAATTAGTTTCAAATTTTATATCACCACGAATACTATCGTTCAAGTGCAACGTTTCATCAACAGGAGTTTTAAAACGAATGACAAAATCTTCGCCAGAAGCAATTCTTCTATCAGTTTCTTCCTTTGAAAGTACTAATGAAGTATCTAGTTTCTCACGATTGTGCCAATTATAAATAAAAGTTTTGCCTTGTTCCTCGTGTTGTTTTCTATGAAAATCTAATGCTTCATTGGTGTCAAATGCATAATAGGCATTTCCAGAATTGATGAGTTGGTCTGCATATTGCTTGTATAAACTTTTTCTTTCCGATTGACGGTAAGGACCAAATTTTTCGTTTTTACCTACGGTTTCGCTTGGCGCAATTCCTAACCAATCTAGTGCTTCCATTATATATTGTTCTGCTCCAGGAACAAAACGGTTTTGATCGGTATCTTCAATTCGAAGATAGAAAACACCATTGTTTTTTTTAGCAAATAAATAATTGAATAAGGCAGTACGAACACCACCAATATGCAATGGTCCAGTTGGACTTGGTGCAAAACGAACTCTAACAGGTCTAGACATTTCTATAAAATTTTCGGCAAAGATACAATTTTCAATTAGTCAATTTTGAGAATTTGATAATGAGATAATTCAATATTATTTTATAAATTTGGATAAATTATATAGTTATGAAATCCTATCGTTCTAAAATTGACACTTGGTTGATTGTTTTACTTACTATAGTTTTTGGAATACCAATTCTAAATGCAATATATAATCAGATTTGGGCTTTATTACTGATTTTTTTACCCGTTTTTTTACTGATAATTTATATGTTTTCAACTTTAAAATATATAATAGACGGTGATTTTTTAATCATAAAATTTGGATTTTATACTCACTCAAAAATCAATATTAATGAAATAAAAAGCATCGAAAAATCTAATAATCCATTGAACTCGCCAGCTTCATCTTTAGACAGATTGTCTATTAAGTACAATAAGTATGACGAAGTATTGGTTTCGCCAAAAGAAAAGCAAAACTTTATAAAGGATTTATTGTGCGTAAATGCGGGAATTGTTGTTTTGAAAATGGAGGAATGATAGATACTATTACTACAACATCAATCGAAATCCTTTAAAATCTTTATTAATTTTTGAAAATGCTAAAATGTCAGTATTCAACTTTTCAGAAAGGGTTTCAAGAACATAATTTTTAATCAAATCGGGTTGCTTATCATAATATTGTTCTACGAGCAAACTATTATAATTTTGTTTATCAGACTTAAAACAAAACAAAGGAAAGCCTTCTTTCATCAATAAAAAATTAATCAATAATCGTCCTGTTCTTTTATTTCCGTCTACAAAAGGTTGATGAATCCAGATTTCTTGCGCCAAGAAAACTGCTTTTTCAAGAATTTTTTTATCACTCTCGTTTATAGTTTTGATAATAGCAGTCATATTTTCTAGAACATTTTCTGGTGAACTCAACGGCATTATTTTCTCAACTTCAACATTGTTTTTCTTAATAGAAATTACATTTGCACTTATCTTGAAACTATCTTTTTCTTGTCCTTTTGCTTTGGCATCTAAATAATAATCTTCGTTCCAGAGCGAACCAATACTCAACCAGTTCAATTCTAAAATCAATTTTATAGATAACTCCTCATTGTTTTTTACAGCTAGAAGCATTCTTTTCAAGGCTTTATACATTCCTTTTTGTTCTAAAATATCTGATGTTCTAATGTTGTTTCCAGAAATGGTATCGCTTTTAAACAATTCTGTAGTTTGCAATAGCGACAATTGATTGCCTTCCAATTTATTGGTTGCATACACATATTCATACAATAGTGCTTGTTCTTCTTCTAGTGATAGAACAAATTTTATTTGTTGATATTTTTTTAATAAATCGGTTAATTTCTCCATTAGGAATCTTAAATAACTATTGTAAAAATACAAAAAACGAATCATTTTTTCATTAATAAATTTTTAACGTTTATCACATTCAAAAATTACTACTTTTATCGGTTATAAAATGAATACCTATAAAATTGGATAACTCAGCATTAATTTATCAAAAGCTAGAAGCTTTTATTAAGAAATATTACACCAACGAATTGCTACGAGGAATTATTTTCTTTGTTGGTTTAGGGTTGCTTTATTTCCTATTCACGCTTTTTGTAGAATATTTTCTTTGGCTCAAACCAGTAGGACGAACTTTTTTGTTCTGGATTTTTATTCTCGTTGAAGGTTTTTTGTTGCTTCGATTTATTTTGTTTCCTGTTTTTAAATTATTCAAACTCCAAAAAGGGATTAATTATCAAGAAGCTTCTGCAATTATCGGGAATCATTTTACTGAAGTAAGCGATAAATTAATTAACTTTTTGCAATTGTCTGATGTTGATTCTCATCAAAACAAATCCGAATTATTGATTGCGTCTATAGAACAAAAAGCAAATTCGTTGCAACCGATTCCTTTTAGTAACGCCATAAATTTTAATGCTAATAAGAAATACTTGCCATTGGCATTGTTGCCCATTTTGTTTTTTGCATTCTTTTATTTAACAGGAAACAGTAATATCATATCGCAAAGTTTGAATAGAGTAGTGCACTTCAAAGAACAGTTTTTGCCTCCAGCACCTTTTCAGTTTGTGGTTTTAAATAAAGAGTTGCAAACCGAACAAAACAAAGATTTTATTCTAAAAGTAAAAACCGAAGGAAAAATAATTCCAGAAAACGCTATGATTTTCATTAATAACGAAAGTTATTTTATGGAAAGTACAAAGCCAGGAGAATTTCAATTCAAGATAGAAAAACCAATTAACAATGTCGAGTTTCACGTGGAAGCGAATGAAGTTTCATCGTCTGATATGGAGTTGAAAGTAATCACTGTGCCATCTATAGCTAATTTTGAAATGCAGTTGAATTTTCCATCGTATCTTAATAAGAAACCAGAAATCATCAAAGGAACAGGAAATGCAGTTATTGCAGAAGGCACACGTGTCACTTGGAAAATGAATACACAAGCCACACAAAATGTAGATTGGACTAATACAATAAATACTTTTTCATTCACAAAAAGTGATAATGAATTTACATTAGCTAAAATAATTAATCAAAACACTGAATATCAAATTCGTACATCAAACTACAAAGTAAAGAATTACGAAAAACTCAATTATCAAATTTCGGTTATTAAAGACCAGTTTCCAACAATAAACGTAAACAATGCTCCGGATAGTTTAAAAGTCGATAAAAACTATGTTTTAGGACAATTAGGCGATGATTATGGTTTGTCTAAACTGCAAGTTGTTTTTTACGAAAAAGACAAGCCTCAAACTGCCAAACGTGGAACAATAAAAGTAAAGACTGCTGTTTTTGATCAATTTGTGTTTTCTTTCCCAAGTACGCTTCCCGTAGAGCAAGGTGTTTCGTATGAATATTATTTTGAAGTTTTTGATAATGACGTTCTTCATAATTATAAAAGTACCAAATCCTCGGTTTTTTCTAATAGAATTGCAACTGATGTAGAAAAAGAAGATCAAGTTTTGCAACAACAAAACGATAATATCAATAGTCTTGAAAAATCTCTAAAAAATCAAGACAAACAAATTTCAGAAATAGAGAAGATTCAAAAATCTGGAAAAGAGAAAGAAAGTTTGGAGTTTAAAGACCAACAGAAAATTAATGATTTTATTCAACGCCAAAAACAACAAGACGAATTGATGAAAGAGTTTTCAAAAAAAATGGAAGACAATCTTGATAAATTTAAAACCGATAAAAAAGACGAGTTTAAAGAAGAGTTGCAAAAACGTTTAGAAAAAGCAGAAAAAGATTTAGAGAAAAATCAAAAGCTTTTAGATGAACTCAAAGAATTAAATGATAAAATCAAAAAGGAAGAGCTTCAAGAAAAAATGGAGAACTTCA
>JAYTNO010000194.1:0-3123 GCA_043748275.1 Flavobacterium sp.
TTTTCTTTTATAGCGCTTTAATGCTCTATCGATATTTTCTCCGTCTTTAATTGGTATAATTAACATAATATAGACACCTCCTCTCGTTAAGGGTGCAAAAGTATATTTTTATTTTGAATTATGAATGATGAATGATGAATTATTTTATTACACCTAAATAAATTGCTTTCTTTATTAATCCAGCAACGTTTTTTACTTGAAGCTTAAAGTAAATATTTTTGCGATGGCTATCTATTGTAGCTTTACTTATTAAAAGCTTCAAAGCTATTTCATCAGTTGTAAATTCTTCTGAAATCAGACTAACTATTTCTTTTTCTCTACTTGTTAAAATAGATTTCTTGAATTCAAAAGTATCATCTTTATTATTTGGTAATGTAAAATATTGCTCCTCTTCCAAAACAATTGAAGTTATTGCATTTATCAACACCGTTTTGTCGGTTTCTTTTAATAAATATCCATCTATACCATTAATTGTCTGTAAATTATCAAACATACTCAATACAATAATTTTAATTTTTGGATAGCTTTTTTTAATAATTTTAATAAATTCTATACCATTCATTTCTGGCATTGATATATCTGTAATAATAATATCAGGCAAGGTATCATTTAATTTTAATAGTGCTCTTATCGGACTTTTTTCTACAAATAAAATATTAAAATTTTCTTGTGCTGTTAATACAGATATCATTCCGTAAAGAAACATTTGATGATCATCAACTATTGCTATATTTATTTTTTGACTTGAACTACTCATTTGTGGGGATGTCAATAATGATTGTAGTTCCTTTTCCTAAAATACTTTCTACAACAATATTTCCCTTTATACTTTTAATTCTATCTGTACAATTTTTGAGTCCAATTCCTTTTGTTTTGTTATTTTCAAAACCTATACCATCATCTTCAAAAATTATATTCAATGTTTTTTTATGTTTAGTAAAATTTATTAAAACGTGACTTGCTTTTGCGTACTTGGCGACATTTGTTATTAATTCTTGAATTACCCTATAAATATTATGCTTAATTTCATTAGAAAGTGAGTTTAAAGAATCTTCGGGATAAATTGAAACCTCAACTTCAAATTCATTTCTGTTTTGGTATTCTATTCCTAATTGATAAATTAAACTATCTAGATTTTTATCATTTAAAAAATTATGACTTAAATTATGTGAGATATGCCTCAACTCATTAAAAGTATTTGTCATTTGACTTATTATTTTTTCAATTTTTTCATTTTTAAGCAAAGTGTTTTCTTGTGATAATTGCAACTTAATTCCTGCTAATGAACCACCTACTCCATCGTGTATTTCTAAGGCCAATCTATTTCTTTCTTGATCTTGACCTTCTAATATTCCGTTTATTTTATTCAATTCTCGTTCTTGTTCTAATCGAAGCAAATCTTGTTTATAAATTTTATTTTCTTTAATGTTTATAATTCGTTGCAATTTCATTCGATATCTATAAAAAAAATAAAGACTACCAGCTCCTAAAAGTAATAATATTCCTGTTATTAACAAAAATTGAATGGTGTTTTTTTGAATTTTTTTATCTTTGGTAAGCAAATTAATCTTTAAATTTTTATTACTAACTTCATATTTGGTTTGAATTTCATTGAGTGTTTTATTTTTTTCTATACTAAAAAGACTATCGTTTAGTTTTTGGTATTTTTCTTTATAATCTAATGATTTTTCGAATTCTTTTTTAAACTCATACAATTCGGATAGTGTATTGTATAAACTTAACTTGATGTGCAAATCAATTCCTTTTTTAAAATTAGTTTCGGCCATCAAATAGTTTTCTTCTGCAAGAGCATATTGATTTGATAAATAATAATAATAACCTAAATTCATATTAACGTAAAATAACATAGATTCGTCTTGCAATTTTTCTTGAATATTTATAGCTTTTTGAATATGATTATATGCTTTTTGAATCGATTGTTTGGTTTTTACTCTTAAATTCAAATTTGAATAACATAATTCAATATTTAACTCAGTTTCTAAATCATTATTCTTTTTAACTAATACTTGTGCTTTATTATAAAAATCCTTTGCCTTAATAGGATTTGAATAAATATACAAATTTGCAACCGTCAAATACCCATTTGTAAGTTGTCTTTCTAAGTTATACTGTTGAGCATTTGTAATGTTTTGAATATAATACTCCATAGCTTTAACGGTATCTTTTTGTATTAAAAACACGTTCCCTATATAGTTTAATGCATTTGATTTCATTTTGGCAATTTGATGTCTATTGGCAATTTGCAGCGCCGCCAAGTGTAACGATAAACCTAGTTTATAATCGCCTTTGTCAACAGCAATAAGCCCTAGCTGATTATAAGCATACCCTAGCATACGATAGTATTTTACTTTTTTTGAAATTGGGATTGACTGTTCAAAAACTTTTTTTGCACTAGTACTATTATTTACTTGATAATAGTAATATCCCAAGTTACACAAAACTTTTGCTTGAAGCGAATCGTTGTTTATACCCTTACTTTTTTTTATTGCATTATTTAAAAAAAAATGAGCTTCCTGCGGTTTTGAGAGAATTAGCGAGTTAAAATTTTCTAGGTCGCTATCAATTGCCTTAAACCCTTGCTGTGCTTGAGTTTTATGAGATAAAATGCATAAAAATAATACTAATAATAGTGGTTTCATAGCTGAAAATCATCCCTGTTTTATGGGATGTTTTGGTAAACAAATATAAAAGAAATTTGATTAAAAAATTTCTAACTATTTAAAAATCATAAACTATGAAAAAAATTTGTATAAAAACTATTGTATTAATAGTGACCATTATTTTATCTAATTCTATTGAAGAAATTGGAGGAACTCCAACTTCACCAATAAAACAAGGTGGAGGTCCTTTTTTGTCTTACTAAAAGTTAAACAAAATTAAAATTATAAAAATGAAAACAATTTATTTTAACCAAGTAAAAATTAAAAAGAGGATAACCGTGGGATTGTACTACTCCTCATCCACGGAAATCTAAAAGAGTAACATTGAAAAATTCAATTACAAATTATTTAAATTATTTATTATGAAAAATTTTAAACATTTTTTTAAGACACAACTTGCAGTTGCTTTTGTGTTATTGAGCGTGAACTTTGGTTTTGCGCA
>JAYTNO010000195.1:0-3097 GCA_043748275.1 Flavobacterium sp.
GATACTATCAAAAAAGGATATTCACAAGGAACACTTCAGATGAATAATCCAAAAAGTATTATTGAAGCTTATACGTATGATCCAGTAACTGACAGGTATGTTTATACCAATACCGTTGATGGTTTCAACATCAACTACCCTATTATTTTAACTCCAAAAGAATATGAAGAGTTGGTTTTGAGAGAATCAATGCGTGCTTATTTTAAGAAAAAATCAGATGCTATTGATGGTAAAAAAGAAGGAAGCGAAGAAGCCAAAAAAGATTTATTACCTCGCTATTACATCAATTCAGGCTTTTTTGAATCAATTTTCGGAAGCAATACTATTGATGTAAAACCAACTGGTTCTGTTGAAGTAGATTTGGGAATACGACACTCAAAACAAGACAATCCAGCAATTACGCCTAAAAATCGTTCCCAAACCAATTTTGATTTTGCTCAAAGAATCAGTATGAGTTTGCAAGGAAAAGTAGGAACTCGTTTGAACGTAAATGCCAATTATGATACACAATCAACTTTTGCTTTTCAAAATTTGATAAAATTAGAATATGCTCCAACTGAAGATGATATTATTCAAAAAATTGAAGTCGGTAACGTGAGTTTGCCTTTGAATAGTTCGTTAATTCGAGGTGCTCAAAGTTTGTTTGGAGTAAAAGCACAATTGCAATTTGGCAAAACCACAGTTACAGGCGTTTTCTCTGAACAAAAATCACAAACAAAAACAGTAACTTCAGAAGGCGGAGGAACTGTTCAAGATTTTGAACTTTTTGGTTTGGATTATGATACAGATAGACACTTTTTTCTTTCTCAATATTTTAGAGAAAAATATGATAGTTCATTAAAAAATTACCCTTTTATTGATAGTAGAGTTCAAATTACTCGTATGGAAGTTTGGATTACCAACCGTCAAAATAGAGTGAACACCACCAATAATAATTTAAGAAATATTATTGCCTTACAAGATTTAGGTGAAGCACCATTAACGGGATTGACCAATCAAGAAATTATTGCCGTAGATCCTGTTCCTGCTGGATTTTTCTTAAAACCAACTGACACACCTGTTGATAACAAAAACAATCAATACAACCCTGAGTTAATTGTTTCAAGTGGTGGTTTTCTTAACCCAAATATTAGAGAAATAGCTACTGCAAATGCTGGTTTTAATACTGTTGTGCCTATTGAAGGTCAAGATTTTTCGAAACTAGAAAATGCAAGAAAATTAAATCCAAATGAGTATACCTATAATACGCAATTGGGATACATTTCGTTACAACAAAAACTAGCTAATGACGAAGTTTTAGCAGTTGCTTATCAATATACTATAGGTGACAATGTATACCAAGTGGGTGAATTTGGTAATGATGGTGTAAATGCTACAGAAGCTGGACCAATTGACCCACTAACCGGAGAACCTGGTTCTATTACTACTCAAACCTTGGTTGTGAAAATGTTGAAAAGTAATTTGACCAATGTTCAGAAAGCAGTTTGGAACTTGATGATGAAGAATATTTATCAAATTCCTGGAGCTTACCAACTAGAACAACAAGATTTTAGATTCAATATCGTTTATGCCGATCCTTCGCCATTAAATTATATTACACCTGTAGTGCCATTTCCTACAAGTCCGGATATCGAAAATAAAGTGCAAGACACTCCTTTGCTTAAAGTTTTTAATGTAGACAAACTGAATTACAATAATGACCCTCAAGCTGGTGGAGATGGTTTCTTTGATTTTATTCCTGGACTAACTGTTGACACCCAAAACGGAAGATTAATTTTCACAACCAAAGAGCCTTTTGGAGAATTAATATTTAATAAATTAAAAAATACAGGCAGTGGAGAAGATTATAAAACAGAAAGTACTTATAATCTAAACCAACAAAAATATGTTTTCAGAAATTTGTATAGAAAAACACAAGCTTCAGCCTTGCAAGAAGGTGATAAAAACAAATTTCAACTTAAAGGAAAATTTAAATCTACTGGCGGTGACGGAATTCCTATTGGTGCTTTTAACGTTCCAAAAGGTTCGGTTGTAGTTACAGCCGGAGGAAGAGTTTTAGTAGAAGGTTTAGATTATAGTGTCAATTATCAAGCTGGTCGAGTACAAATACTAGATCCATCATTAAAAGCATCTAATACTCCTATTGAAGTTTCGGTGGAAAACAACTCCGTTTTTGGACAACAAACCAGACGATTTGTAGGTATAAATGTAGAACATAAATTTTCTGAAAAATTTGTACTTGGTGCTACATTATTAAAAATGTCAGAAAAACCATTAACTCAAAAATCTAGTTATGGTCAAGAATCTGTAAACAATACGATTTTTGGTATTAATACAAATTTTTCTACCGAAGTACCTTTCTTTACTAGAATGGTAAACAAACTTCCTTTTATGGATACCGATGTTCCTTCAAATATTTCGTTTAGAGGAGAATTTGCCTACCTAAAACCGGACACACCAAAAGCGGATCAATTTAATGGCGAATCAACTATTTATGTAGATGATTTCGAAGGTTCTCAAAGTACTATCGATTTACGTTCTCCATCTGCTTGGTCACTTTCTTCTGTTCCTGTAAAAAATGCAACTAGTCAATATAATGATTTTGGTGCAGATTTAAATGATATTAAATATGGTGATAAAAGAGCCAAATTAAGCTGGTACTCAATTGACCCCGTTATTTATGGTCCACCAGATGGAATTTCTGCCGAAGATATTTCTCTTACTACTACTCGTAGAATTTCAAGTCAAGAATTATATCCAAATACAGACATTGCTGCAGGACAATTGCAAGTAATAAACACTTTGGATTTAACGTATTACCCAAGCGAAAGAGGTCCTTATAATAACAATCCTCTTGCTGCAGGAACAAATACTTTACCTAATCCACAAGATAATTTTGGAGGAATTACACGTTCGTTAAATTCTACAAACTTCGAACAATCAAATGTTGAATACATTCAGTTTTGGGTTTTAGATCCTTATGTTGGCGCAGGTGCATTACCACAAACAAGTTCCAATACAGGAAAAATTTATTTTGACCTTGGTTCTATTTCTGAAGATGTATTAAAAGATGGTCGTAAACAATATGAAAATGGTT
>JAYTNO010000196.1:0-19402 GCA_043748275.1 Flavobacterium sp.
ATACTAACTGACAATCCTATACCTGCTGAGGCAGTAAAATTTGATACTGGAGACACCGCTTGGATGATTGTTGCAACCGCACTTGTTCTGCTAATGACACCTGGATTGGGTTTCTTTTATGGTGGAATGGTCGGTAAAAAAAATGTAATTAGCACCATGATGCAAAGTTTTATGGCAATGGTTATAGTTACTGTTTTATGGGTTGTTGTTGGTTTTGGATTATCATTCGGACCATCTATTGCAGGCATAATCGGAAACCCAACTTCAAATTTATTTTTTCAAGGTGTCGGGACTAATACTGCTTGGAGTTTAGCACCAACAATTCCTTTTATGTTGTTTGCTCTATTTCAAGCAAAATTTGCAATTATTACACCAGCTTTAATTACAGGAGCCTTTGCAGAGCGTATTCGTTTTTGGGCATATTTATTATTTATGGTGCTTTTTATATTAGTAGTATATGCTCCATTAGCACACATGACTTGGCATCCTGATGGCCTTTTCTTTAAAATGGGCGTTTTAGATTTTGCTGGCGGAACAGTAGTACATATGAGTGCAGGTTGGGCAGCACTTGCTGGAGCCATATTCTTAGGCAAAAGAAAGATTCAAAAAGTGATGCCTGCTAGAATTACCTATGTTTTATTAGGAACAGGATTATTATGGTTTGGATGGTTTGGATTTAATGCAGGATCAGCATTAGGATCAAATGGACTTGCCGTTCAAGCATTAGGCACTACTACAGTTGCAGCCGCAGCCGCAGCTATGGCTTGGGTTTTTCTCGATAAAATACTTGGACACAAACTTTCTGCAATGGGTGCTTGTATAGGTGCAGTTGTAGGACTAGTCGCTATAACACCCGCAGCTGGATATGTTAGTATTCCACACGCCATTTTTATTGGAATTGCAGGAAGTATTATCAGTAATCTTGTAGTAAGTAAATTTCCAAAAAGCAAAATTGACGATGCTTTAGATGTATTTGCATGTCATGGAGTTGGAGGTATGACTGGAATGTTGCTAACAGGAGTTTTTGCATCTAAAACTATTAATCCTGCTCTTACCGACCAAGGTCTAGTATTTGGAGAAACAACATTGTTTTTTCATCAAGCTATTGCATTAATTGCTGTATCTATTTTTGCATTTACTGCTTCCTATTTTCTTTTCTTTATTGTAAATAAAATCACCCCTTTACGTGTAAGTGAAGACAAAGAAGAACTTGGATTAGATATTACACAACACGGAGAATATCTTTAAACCATAATTAAACTTACTTTTTTTCGGAATCATTGTTCTGCTCTTATACTATAGAGTATAGGCGGATAGCAATACTTATGTCTAATTATTTCTAATGACTATGCCATTAATATTTACTAATACAAATAACAATTAATCAACATTAATATGAAAAAATATATTTTTCTAAAATCATCAATTGCATTTATAACATTGTGTTTTATGACAATTTCAACAACTTTTGCTCAAACATCTCCAACTACTTTTGGTGGTTCATTAGATATGTACTACAAATATGATTTTTCTGAATATGATAACAATTATACCAGTTTTACCAATTCTCAAGACTCTTTTGAATTGGGTATGGCCTCAATTGAGGCTTCTCACAAACAAGGCAAAGCATCTGGATTTGTAGATTTAGGATTTGGAAAAAGAGCATCCCAATTTTCATATAATGATGCTGCAACAACTTTTATGATTAAGCAACTTTATGTTACATATGATTTCACTCCTAAATTTAAAGTAACAGCAGGGAGTTTTGCAACTCATTTTGGGTACGAACTTGTAGATGCTGTAGATAATAAAAACTACAGTATGTCCTATACTTTTACTTATGGTCCTTTTTTTAACACAGGTCTAAAAGCGCAATATACCTTTGGTAAATATAGTTTTATGCTTGGAGTTACAAACCCAACAGATTTTAAAACAGCCTCAGAAGCAGGCACAAAACAAAAAACGTTTATTGGACAAATTGGTTATGTTGATACAACTGGTAATGTCTATTTTAATCTTACAACCGGAAGTAGTAATCCTAGTTCTTCTAAAAACAAAACGCAATTTGATATTGTTTGCTCTAAAAAAATTAATGACAAATTCTCTTTAGGTTTCAATGGAACTTATAGTATGGTAAAAGATGATTTTGACAGTAATCTCGATGGAAATTGGTTTGCTTTAGTAGGATATGCAAGCTATGCTGCAAAACCAAAACTTAGTTATGCCTACAGATTAGAATATTTTGATGATAAAGACGGAGTTGTTGCGTTTACTGATGGCGCCAATGTTATTTCAAACACACTTTCAATAAATTATAAGGAAGGCAACTTAACTTTTATACCCGAAATTAGATTTGATGCCGCATCCGACAATATTTTCACAGATGGTAATCCGACAAAATCTACAGTTTTTGCATTGCTTGGTGCATCGTATAGTTTCTAATATAAATTTTACCTATTAATTTTTTATAATATCTAATTAAAATAATTTTTTAGAAATAATCCACTTGATTTTAGTTGTTTTGATAAGTATTTTCTGAATTAAAATAAAACATATTAAAACCAATAAATGACAATTTGATAATTTAATAGATTTCAAATTGTCATTTTAATTATATTAATCATTTTAAATTTATTATTGATAATAATTAAGTGTTTACGTGTTTTTGTTGCGATTTATTTTCATATATTATTAATTTAGTAAAAATTATTAATGTATGAAAATTAAAGAACAAGGTCTTTATTTACCCGAATTTGAACACGATAATTGTGGTGCAGGATTTATTTGCAATTTAAACGGAATTAAATCAAATGATATAATACATAAAGCTCTAGATATCTTAATAAAATTAGAGCATCGAGGTGCTGTAAGCGCTGATGGCAGAACGGGTGATGGTGCAGGAATTTTGTTTGATATTCCACACGCTTTTTTCAAAAAAGTATGTGATTTTGAAATACCTGAACCAAGAGAATATAGTGTTGGAATGGTTTTTTTACCCAAAAGTTCCAATCAAATTATTTTCTGCAAAAAAGAATTTGAATCTGCAATAAAAGACCAAAACCTTGAAATTCTTGGTTGGAGAGATGTACCTGTAGATGTATCTAATCTTGGACAAATTGCTGCCGAAAAAGAACCAACAATTAAACAAGTATTTGTTAGCAAAAACAATCTACAGCTTACAGAACAACAATTCAATGCAAAAATGTTTGCTGCCAGAAAAATAGCCGAACATGCAATAATAAATTCTAAAATTTCAGAAAGTCATCGATTCTATTTTTCAAGCTTTTCTTCTACTACTATTATATACAAAGGTCTATTAATGCCCGAAGACATTAGTCGATATTATATTGATTTATTAGATGATGATTTAGTTACTCGATTAGCATTAGTTCACCAACGATTTTCTACCAATACTTTCCCTTCTTGGGAATTGGCACAACCGTTTCGATACATGTGTCACAATGGAGAAATCAATACCATTCGAGGAAATATTAGTCGTATGCGTGCACGCGAAGAATTGATGAAAAGTGAGGTTTTTGGAGAAGACATCAAAAAACTATTTCCTATTATTTTAGAAGGAAAATCAGATTCAGCATCAATGGATATGGTTATCGAATTACTCTTAATGACTGGTCGTTCTTTACCAGAAGCAATGATGATGGTAGTGCCAGAAGCTTGGGAAAAACATCAAACCATGTCTGAAGATAAAAAAGCATTTTATGAATATAATGCTTGTATTATGGAACCTTGGGATGGACCAGCATCAATACCATTTACTGACGGAAATGTAATTGGTGCTTTATTAGATAGAAATGGATTGCGTCCTTCAAGATATACTTTAACCAAAAGTGGTTTTGTAATAATGTCCTCAGAAATTGGTGTTTTGGATATAAAACCTGAAGATGTAATCAAACATGGTCGACTTGAACCTGGAAGAATGTTTCTCATTGATATGAATGAAGGAAGAATAATTGAAGATGATGAAATAAAAAATGCAATAGTTACAAAACATCCTTATAAAAAATGGATTGATGAAAATTTATTACAGTTAGCAAAAATTCCTTATTCAGATAATCAAATACCTTTAGAAAATACAGATTTCGAAACTAGGCAACGACTATTTGGCTATACTTTTGAAGACCTAAAAACCATCATAAATCCTATGGCAATTCAAGCTGCAGAAGCTATTAGCTCAATGGGAAATGATACTCCACTTGCCATTCTATCTGATCAACCACAACTTTTATATAATTATTTCAAACAAATGTTTGCCCAAGTTACTAATCCTCCTTTGGACGGAATTAGGGAAGAAATTATTACAGATATCAGTTTAGCAATTGGTGGAGATTTTAATATTTTTGATATTGCATCCATTCATTGTAAGAAATTAAAAATTCAAAACCCAGTTATTTCTAATGAAGATTTAGATAAAATTAGAAATATAAATCACGTTGATTTTAAATCGGTTACTATTTCTACATTATACGAAATAGAAAAAGGAGTAAATGGATTAGAACATACTCTTGAAAAATGTGTTCAAGCAACATTAAAAGCAGTAGATGAAGGCTGTAATATTGTAATTTTTTCAGACAGAAATGTAAACGAAAAAATGGCTCCAATCCCTATGTTATTAGCTTGTTCTTACATTCATCATTCGTTAAATATCTTAAAAGCTCGTTCAAAATTTGGAATCCTAATTGAGTCTGCTGAGCCAAGAGAACCACATCATTTTGCATTATTATTTGGTTATGGTGCAAGTGCAATAAATCCTTATATGGTAAATGAAATAATACATGATCAAGTAAATCAAGGATTTATAACTAATTTTAAAGCAGATTATGCAATTAAGAACTACAACAAAGCTATTGCAAAAGGCATATTAAAAATCATGAATAAAATAGGAATTTCAACTTTACATTCCTATCGAGCAGCTCAAATATTTGAAATTTTAGGTTTGAATAAAACATTTACATCAAAATATTTCCCCTATACTCCTTCACGAATAGAAGGCATTGGATTGATGGAAGTTGAAAAAGAAATCAAAAAGAGATACCAAAAAGCATTTCCTAATTCTGAAATCGCAAATTTATTACCTCTTGAAATTGGCGGTATCTATAGATGGAGAAGAACTGGCGAAAAACACATGTTCAATCCCACCACAATAGCAAAATTGCAACAAGCCGTTCGCTTGAATAGCCCAGAAAGTTATAAGGAATACTCTAAAATGGTTAATGATCAAAGCGAAAATCTTATGACAATTAGAGGATTATTTGAATTCAACAATCTAGATCCTATTCCTATAGACGAAGTAGAACCTTGGACGGAAATTGTCAAAAAATTTAAAACTGGAGCAATGTCTTATGGTTCAATTAGCCAAGAAGCTCATGAAAATTTAGCAATCGCGATGAATAGAATTGGCGGCAAAAGCAATTCTGGTGAAGGTGGAGAAGATTCTAAACGTTTCCAAAAAGATACTAATGGAGATTCTAAAAACAGTGCAATAAAACAAGTGGCTTCTGGAAGATTTGGTGTTTCAATAAATTATTTGACTAATGCCAAAGAAATTCAAATCAAAATGGCACAAGGTGCAAAACCAGGTGAAGGAGGACAATTACCTGGTGAAAAAGTTGTTCCTTGGATTGCTGAAACCCGAAACTCTACTCCTTATGTTGGGCTAATATCACCACCACCACATCACGATATTTATTCGATTGAAGATTTATCGCAGTTAATATTTGATTTAAAAAATGCCAATCGAGAAGCAAGAATAAATGTAAAATTAGTTTCTGAAGTAGGTGTTGGAACAATCGCAGCAGGAGTTGCAAAAGCAAAAGCTGATGTGATTTTGATTTCTGGTTATGACGGAGGAACTGGTGCTGCACCATTAACTTCACTTCAACATACTGGAATTCCTTGGGAACTTGGTTTGGCAGAAGCACAACAAACCTTAATATTGAATGATTTAAGAAGTCGTGTGGTTTTAGAATGTGATGGTCAGTTGAAAACTGGTCGTGATGTAGCTATCGCTGCATTGCTTGGTGCCGAAGAATTTGGATTTGCAACAGCACCATTAGTAGCTTCAGGTTGCATAATGATGCGAGCTTGTCACTTGAATACTTGTCCAGTTGGAATTGCTACACAAGATCCTGAACTTAGAAAAAATTTCAAAGGAACACCGGAACATATTATAAACTTTATGTATTTTATTGCAGAAGAATTAAGAGAAATTATGGCTCAATTAGGCTACAGAACACTTAAAGAAATGGTGGGACAATCACAAAAACTAAATGTCAATAAAGCGATTTATCATTATAAAGCAAGCGGATTAGATTTGTCACCAATTTTATACAAACCAGAGAAAGCAAAAGAAGTTCCCAATCACAATACAAAATCTCAAGATCATCATTTAGAACATGTGCTTGATTTTGAAATTATTAAAGCTACTATTCCATCTATTTATAGAAAAGAAAAAACTAGAATAAATTTTAAAATAAAAAATACAGATCGCTCTGTTGGCGCAATTTTAAGTAATGAAATTTCAAAAATATATGGTGCTCAAGGTTTACCTGAAGACACTATTTTGATAGATTTTGAAGGTTCAGCAGGACAGAGTTTTGGTGCATTTGCTACAAACGGTTTGTCATTTAAAATTCACGGAAATTGTAATGATTATTTAGGAAAAGGACTTTCAGGAGGTAAATTGATTATCAAAGTTCCACCAACAGCTACTTTTAAACCTGAGGAAAATATCATAATTGGTAATGTAGCCCTTTATGGTGCAATTTCTGGTCAAGCTTATATCAATGGTATCGCAGGAGAACGATTTTGTGTAAGAAACTCTGGAGCAACTGCTGTTGTAGAAGGTATTGGCGATCACGGTTGTGAATATATGACCGGAGGAACGGTAGTTGTTCTTGGAAAAACTGGAAGAAATTTTGCTGCCGGAATGAGTGGCGGAGTTGCTTATGTTTTTGACGATAAAAAGCAATTCGAAAATGGATTATGCAATATGGAGATGGTAGCCCTCGAAAGTTTGGATGAAAATGATTTTATAAAACTAAAACAATTAATAAAAAAGCATTCATTATTTACCAATAGTCCATTAGCAAAAAAAATATTAGAAGATTGGCAGATGCAACAAAAACATTTTATTAAAGTAATGCCAACAGATTACAAAAAAGCATTACAAAGGTTATCAGAAGAAAAACAAATTGCAGCCTTAATAGCATAAAATCATGGGAAAAATAGGTGGATTTAAAGAATTTAGTAGAAATGACGAAAGCAATCTTGTTGTAGATGAACGTATTTCGAATTATAACGAGTTTACAATTCCGTTAAACAAAGAAGCAATTAAAAATCAAGGGTCAAGATGTATGGATTGTGGTATACCATTTTGTCATAGTGCTTGTCCTTTAGGAAATTTAATTCCAGATTTTAATGATTTGATACATCAAGAAGAATGGCAAAGTGCTTTAGAGATTTTACAATCAACAAATAATTTTCCTGAATTCACAGGAAGATTATGCCCTGCACCGTGTGAAAAATCTTGTGTTTTGGGTATAATTAGCGAACCTGTTGCTATTGAAAATATCGAAAAAAATATTATAGAAAAAGGTTTTGCTGAAGGTTGGATAAAACCCCAAATTCCAAGTAAGAGAACAGGAAAAACTGTAGCTATTATAGGTTCTGGACCAGCAGGTTTAGCAGCTGCTCAACAATTAAATCGTGCTGGGCATTTGGTTACTGTTTTTGAAAGAGACAATGCCATTGGTGGATTATTACGTTATGGCATTCCTAATTTCAAACTAGAAAAAGCTATAATTGATAGACGTGTTGACGTTCTTGAAGCTGAAGGAATTATTTTTAAAACCAATTGTAATGTTGGTGTAAATATCGGTATTGACCAATTAAATTCCTATCATTCTATTGTATTATGTGGTGGCGCAACAGAAAGCAGAAGTCTACCAACAAAAGGAATTGAAAGCAAAGGAGTTGTGCAAGCAATGACTTTTTTAACACAACAAACCAAAACTTTATTTGGTGAAACAATTACAAATCAAATAGTAGCAACAGGAAAAAATGTTATTGTAATTGGCGGTGGAGATACAGGTTCAGATTGTGTTGGAACTTCAAATAGACAACATGCAAAGTCTGTTACCAATTTTGAGATTTTACCAAAACCTCCAATTGGCAGAAGTGATACAACACCTTGGCCATATTGGCCTTTGCAATTAAAAACAACTTCGTCTCATGAAGAAGGCTGCAATAGAAATTGGCTTATCAATACCAAAGAGTTTATATCCAATGAAGAAGGAGAACTTACAGGTTTGAAAACTATAGAAGTTGCTTGGAAAATTACACCAGGTCAACGGCCAGAATTAATTGAAAAAGAAGGTTCTGAGAAAATTTGGCCTTGTGATTTAACTATATTAGCACTTGGATTTACAGGACCAGAAAAAACATTAAGCAATCAACTTGGAATTGAAATAGATATGAGAAACAATTATAAAGCTACAAATTATCAAACCAATATTCCACATATTTTTACAGCTGGCGATATGAGACGAGGTCAATCTCTAATAGTTTGGGCTATTTCAGAAGGTCGAGAAGCCGCACGAGTAGTAGATTTATATTTAATGGGTTCAACCAATTTACCAACAAAAGGAAAAGGTGATCTTCCAAATTTATAAAAATAACAAAATCGAATCCTTTTACACTTGGGATTACTTTTCTCAAGCCTTATATTTGTAGAAAATTATACTGCTATGCTACCTAAAGAATTAGTTTCACTTGCCGAAGAATTTGGAAGTCCGTTATATGTTTATGATGCAGAAAAAATTGCTTCACAATACCATCGACTTACATCAGCATTTTCTAAAGTTGAAAGACTTAGAATAAATTATGCAGTCAAAGCTTTATCAAACATAGCTATTCTGCAATTATTAAAACAAATTGGTTCAGGATTAGATACAGTTTCTATCCAAGAAGTGCAGTTGGGTTTATATGCAGGTTTTACTCCTGATAGAATAATTTATACGCCAAATGGTGTATCATTTGAAGAGATTGAAGAAGCCGCATCACTTGGAGTTCAAATTAACATTGATAATTTATCGGTACTAGAACATTTTGGTACCAAACATCCCAAAATTCCTGTTTGTATAAGAATCAACCCACATGTAATGGCTGGTGGAAACTCCAATATTTCTGTTGGTCATATTGATAGTAAATTTGGAATTTCAATTCATCAAATGCCTCACATTCTTAGAATTGTCGAAAATACAGGAATGCATATCAATGGAATTCATATGCATACTGGTTCTGACATACTTGATATTGAAGTATTTCTATATGCTGCAGAAATTCTTTTTGAAGCTGCAACCCATTTTAAAACTTTAGATTTTCTTGATTTTGGAAGCGGGTTTAAAGTTCCTTATCATAAAGGTGATATAGAAACAAATATTGAAGAATTCGGAAAAAAATTATCAAAACGCTTTACTATTTTTGAAAAAGAATATGGCAGACCTTTGACTTTGACTTTTGAACCAGGCAAATTTTTAGTAAGTGAAGCAGGTTTCTTTTTGGCAAAAGTAAATGTGGTCAAACAAACAACTTCGACTGTTTTTGCTGGAATTGATTCTGGATTTAATCATTTGATTCGTCCAATGTTATATGGTTCGCAACATTTTATTGAAAATATTTCAAACCCTAAAGGCAAAGAACGTTTCTATACCGTTGTAGGATATATTTGCGAAACAGATACTTTTGCAAACAATCGAAGAATAGCAGAAATTAAGGAAGGCGACATACTTTGTTTTAGAAATGCTGGTGCATATTGTTTCTCTATGGCATCCAATTACAATTCGAGATACAAACCGGCTGAAGTTTTATGGAAAGACGGGAAAGGAATTTTAATTCGAGAACGTGAAACTTTTGAAGACTTAATAAACAATCAGATTAAGCTAGAATAAAATTTAATTTTTAATTATTTTTTGTCTAAATACTTTTTGATTTTGATTGATTTCTAAAATATAAATCCCGCTTTTGATGTTGGTCAAATCAATTTTAAAAGTTGTATTTTGGTTATTATTTAATTGATAAACAAGTTGTCCCAAACTATTTATCAATTTAATAGTTGCATTTTTAATTTTATATGAAGTTATAGATATTTCATTATTTGAAGGATTTGGGTAAACTAAAAAAGAATCTTCATTTTCAAAATTTGAATTTTCTAAAGGAGCACACGTTCCGTTTGTTGCAAAAGGATTAAACATTTTGATAACATTTTGTTGCAAAGTTGTACTTTCATTACTTTCTACATCACGACAAAGCCAAGCAGTTACAGCACCTATTTCTGGACATTTTGGAGTGAGAGCAAATCCTTCAATATTATCATTAGAATCGTTTGGATTGGCAATATTATACTCACTAGAAGCAACAAATTTTCTGTTTCCACCATTGGTTATTGACGTAGCTAAATTGGTGACTTCAAGTGTATTATTTCCAGAAATATTGTGCAAAATATAAAGCAAACCTGTACTTCTATCAAATGACAAATCGCAACTTTCAGTTTTGTTAGTTTTGTATTTCCCCACATATGCAAAATCGTTGTTTGTATTTGGATTTACATCAAAAACCCAAATATAGCCACCATCTTGATGTGCCACAAAAAACAATCCTCCTAATCCTTTTACAGAAGTGTATAATTGTCCTGTTTGCTGACTAATAAAACCAATAGCAGTCAAGAAACTGTCTGGTATAAAAACGATTCCTTCTGGACCAGTATTACCTGTGTCTGTCATTGGAGATGGTGAAGCCAACAGATTCCAATGTTTGTATTCGTTTAAATTAGAAAAATTGGTAGCGTGAGTATATCTCCTAATTTCATAATTATTTTCGTCTATTGTATAAAATTCATTCGCAAATAAATTGGCTTGTGTTATGCCTTCTGGTCCTCCAGATATTGTTTTTCTTGCAAGTTGAGTAAATGTATTTGATGTTGTATTCCACTGCAAAATTACTACTTCACCAGTATCTAAAACAGCATAAAGTCTATTATTGGAAGGATTAAAATGCAATCCGCTCATATCTTGCACACCATTTACATCTATAGAATTGGTAATATTTGTAGCCAAATTCCAAGATTGTGATGGCCAAGATTGTGCTTGACTATCTTGAAAATAAATAATAATAAATAGTGCTAAAAATTTTTTCATTTCAAGTTGCTTTTCAAATTTAGAAGTTGTTCAATTGATAAAAGTTAGGATTTATTTATCTAAAACTTCTAAAAGCACTTTTGCTTCTGTACCATTTGGAAATGAAATTTTCAACTTTTGAGCAAGAGTTGGTGCAATTTCTGTGATTTCTTTTCTATCGTGTGTTTCGCCCTTTTTGATATTCCAACCATAAAATATACAAGGCACATGTGTATCATAACTATAAGATGTTCCGTGAGAAGTTCCTGTTGCACCATACTCAATAAAACCTGGTTTATCAAGAATTACCAAATCTCCATTTTGAGTAACATCATATCCTTTTGCAATAAAATTTAAATAAAAATCATTTCCTGTTGAAGAAAGAATTTCCTCTTCGGTATATACTCTTTTTACTTGTTCTTGAGTTATTAAAAAATCTTTGAAAGTTTGCTTCACTTTCACCAAATCCAATGCTTTTGCTTTGATAATTTCTTTGTTAAAAAATAAATTAAAGTTAGAATAATTCAATACCAAATCTTCTCCATAAGTATCTGATGAAAATTTCTTCAATGCTGATCTGATTTCTTTTGGCTCAACATTGGTCACATCGTATTTATTATCTTTTAGAAATTTTGCGTTTTCTGCACCAGCATGATCTGCTGTTAGAAAAATAAGATAATTCCCTTTTCCGACGGTTTTGTCAAGATAATTTAAGAAATCAGCAATTGTATTGTCTAACCTCAAATAAGTATCTTGCAATTCTATCGATCTTGGTCCTAGTGTATGACCAACATAATCTGTTGAAGAAAAACTTACTGTTAGGAAATCAGTAATGTCGTCTTTTCCTAATGCTTCTTTTTCTATAGCAGCTTTTGCAAATTCTTCCAATAAATCATTCCCATAAGGAGTTGAACGAATTATACCAGCATCATTTTTCTCATACATTTCTTTAAGATTATATGGAAAAACGGGTTTAGCACCATTTAATTTACCTTCGTATGGATTGTCATCTGCTAGGCTTTCATTATAAGTATCAATACGCATTAATAAATCCCAACCTTTATTGATATAAGGTAAATAATGTTTTTCGTTATTAAAATTAGTCACCCAATCAGGCAATTTTTCTCCATAGAATGTACTAGAAATAAATGCTCCAGTTTTGCTATACCAAAATGCCCAATTGGCAAAATGTCCAGCTGGAAGTATTGCGCCTCTATCTTTCAGACTCATTCCTATAACTTTTCCTTTGAAGTTTGTGGATAATCTCAATTCATCTGTAATTGTAGTACTCAAGAGATTTTTAGGCGACATTTCTCCTTCTTTTTTGGTGCCATCGCCAATAGTTTTTACATTTTTGTCTTCTGTACAATATATTTCATCTGATAATTTTCTGCTAAACCATTCGTTGCCTACAATTCCGTGAACAGATGGTGTTGTTCCTGTATAAATAGAAGCGTGACCTGGACCAGTATAAGTTGGCAAATAATTATAATGCATGTTTTGAAAAACATAACCGTTATTCATCATTTTTTTAAATCCGTTTTCAGAAAAATCATTTTGAAAACGATATAAATATTCCATTTTCATTTGATCTACAACAATACCTACAACAAGTTTAGGTTGTTGGTTTTGCGCTTTTAAAATTGTGATTGAAAACAGTAATGTAATGATGATAATTTTTCTCATAATAAATATATATCTGCAAAAATAAACAAATAGCTAATGAGTTAAGATAAATTTTTTTTGGAGATTTAATTTTTAAAAAAAATGCCATTGTTTCTAATGGCATTTTTTTTATTTTAGAATAATAAACTCACATCGTCGGTTGATGGAATGTTCTTCTTCTGTACACTTTTTAGTTACGCCACATTTTATTAAAGGAACTTGTTCTCCAAAACCTTTTGAACGGAGTCTTTTTCTATTTATGCCATTTTGAACTAAATATTCTAATGTTGATGCAGCACGACGGTTTGATAAAACTAAATTATACATATCTGAAGCACGAGAATCAGTATGTGCATCAATTTCTATTTCCATTTCTGGATATTTGTTTAGTAAATCCAGAAGTACATTTAATATTCTTGCTGCTTCTGGTTTGATATCCCATTTATTCAAATCAAAATATATATTTTCTAAAACAATTTGAACTTTTCCATCTTGTCGTTTGGTAATTATTTCTTCGGCATCATCATAACACTCCATAAACAATTCTATTGTGTATCTTAATTTTCCATCTTCATTTGTGGTAAATTCTTCACTATGTGGAATATAAAAATCACGTATTGCTTCTATTCTATATTTTTTATTTGGTTCGGTATTAAAAATATAATTGGCATCTCCACCTACAACCATTTGACCAATTAAAATATTATTTTCGTCATATAAAGTTACTAATGTACCAGGTAATAAAGATTGTGTGTTTTTGTCTTTTACTTCACCTTCTACAACATATCGTTCAAAGTTTTCAGTTCTAGTAAAACTGTATAAATTATCCCCACTTTTTCTGTTAGACGACAAATAACCTGTATTTTTTTTCTCATCAACAATATAACCAAAATCATCTAAATTGCTATTGATTGTTTCTCCTAGATTTAAAGGCTTTGCGAAAACTCCATCATATGATTTACTCATAAAAATATCCAATCCACCCATACCTTGATGCCCATCTGAAGCAAAATAAAGAATAGTTCCATCATTTGAAATTTCAGGAAATTGTTCTCTATGAATGGTATTTATGGTGTTTCCCATATTTTCTGGAGCACTATAGGTACCATCTTCTTTAACATCGACAACATATATATCAAAAGAACCTATTGATCCAGGCATATCACTAGAAAAATATAATTGTTTGCCATCTTTACTCAATACAGGATGTTCTGTTGAATAGGTATCACTACAAAAAGGTAATTCTTTAATATTTGTCCATTTACCGTCAATGAATTCAGCTTTAAATATTTTTATATTGGCAACTTTTTCATTTCCTATTTTTACTTTCTTTTCATTTGTACGATTAAAATACATTGTTTTTCCATCACTACTAAAAGTTGCGGAACTTTCGTGAGTTTTGGTATTTATTTCTTTAGGAAAAGGAGCAATGTTAGATAGTAAACCATTTTCATTTACATCTGCAATGTATAAATCTAAATAGGGTTTTTCATTCCATCCAAAAGATTTAGATTCAGTATTTCTTAAAGAAGCAAAAGCTACTTTATCACCGTAAAATGACATTCCGAAATCACCATTTGAAGTGTTTTTTGCCATTGGTTGAATGACATAATTATAAGGGACATTTGTTTTAAGATTTTTTATAAAACTTTCTGTGTTTACTTTAAATTTCAAATATTCGCCCATATACTTATCGGCTTTGTCATAATCAGCAACACCAAGTAAAGCGTGGGCAAATCTGAAATTAAATTCAGGATCAATTTTATCATTATAATTAAGAAACAACTTACCGTAAACACGAACTGCATCTTTCATTTGAGAATTATAATAATAACAATCTCCCAAGTTTTGTAAAACAGTTTGACTTTCTGAAACTTGTTCATACATTTCTGCAGCTTTTACATAAGCTTTCTTTTCGAATAAACTAGTTGCTTTCTTTCCACTAACTTTTTGAGCAAAAAGAGTGAAACTAAAACAAAATATAAAAAGTATATAGAAGTATTTTTTCATTTGTTTATTAATTAAAAGAATCTTGGCGATTTATCGTATCCTTTTGATGAAAATTTAGATGTATCTATATCAAACAATAAAAATATTTCATGAGAACCAGAATTGAATTGGCCTAAATTTGACAAAGTATAATCATAAGAATATCCTATGCGCATATTCTTTGAAACATTAAATCCTACAAGTCCGCTTACTGAATCATCAAATCTATATCCTACACCAACTTCAAAAAATTCTTCAAAGAGAAAATTGGCTGTTACATCTAAAGATATTGGTGCTCCTGAAACTCCTTTTGCCATAAAAGCAGGTTTGAATTTTGTATCTTTATTCAAATTAAACACATAGCCACCAGTAAAGAAATAGTGCATGGCTTCTACACCAGTATATTTAATACCATCTTTATTTTCAATATGTTTTGTAGTTAATAAATTTGGAATTGAAAAACCTAGATAATAATGATCACTAAAATAGAATGTTCCTAAACCTACATTTGGAAAATTTTTGTTGATATTATCAAATGCATTTTCTGGTAATGCATCTGTAAATTTAAATCCATTAAAATTTGCATCATACATGGTAACTCCACCTTTCAAACCAAAAGAAAGTTTGTTTTTTTCAGAAACTGGTAATACATAGGCAAAATCGACATAAATATTATTTTCATTTACTACATCACCAATAGCATCATTTACAAATGATATTCCCATTTCAACTTTTTTTGCAATAGGAGCATGAGCAAATAAAGAGGTTGTTTTTGGTGCTCCTACTACTCCAACCCATTGTGTTCTATATAATCCTCCTAAATTAATCACTCCTTCATTATCTGTTGCATATGCTGGATTTATCACATTCATATTGTACATATAATGTGTAAACTGTGGATCTTGTTGTGCTTTTACTAGAGTGGTAACTAGAAAAATGCCGACAAAAACTAAATATTTTATATTTCTTCCTTTCATCTTTTATTTCATTTATCTACTTAAATAGACTCTACCCTGAATTGGTTTTTGTATTCCATCATTAAATTCTAATATGTAAAAATATACTCCAACAGGAACCTCTGATGTACCTAAATTAATTCCAGACTCAGTAGTGGTTCCGTTCCAATTTGGTGTGTTTATATTTCCTTTATAAAGTAAATTTCCATAACGGTTATAAATCTCTAATTTATAATTTGGATAAATTTCGGCTAAATTTTTAATTTCAAATGTTTCATTTACACCATCGTTATTTGGGGAAAATCCATCTGGAATTAATAAATCGTTACATTTATTCAAATCAACTTTCACCAATAATCTATGTTCACTTTCACAACCAGTTGATGTAACTAATGTTGCATAATAAGTTGTACCATCTATTAATAAATCTGAAGCATTATAAGCAACACCATTTGTATCTGAATCATACCAAACCACAGAATTTGTTCCTTGAATATTTGCAGATAATTCTGCAATTGTAGGATTGTCTGTTTTACAGAATTCATTTCCTTTATCGTTTAATATTGGATCTCCAATTTGATTGATGGCAACAGTTACTGGTAAACGTGGGTTACTTTCGCAACCTGCCGATGAAGTCAATGTAACATAATAAATTGTTCCATCAATTAATGCAGTTGTATCTACATATTGATTTCCACCAATACTATTATCATACCACTTAATTGTTCCGTTTCCTAAAATATTTGCAGATAAATCTGAAATTGTTGCATTATCAGTAATACAAAATTCATTTCCGTTTGTAGTAATTGTTGGAGAGTCTACAACGTTTAATGTAACTGTAATTTGTAATCGTGTTATACTTTCGCAACCAGTTGCAGAAACTAAAGTTGCATAGTAAATTGATCCGTTTATTAATAAATCAGTATTTGAAAAAGCAGTCCCTCCAGTATTTGAATTATAAAAAAGAACCGTGTCAGTACCTACTATATTAGCTGCCAAATCAGCAATTGTTGGGTTTTCATTAGCACAAAATTGTTCACCATTTGCAACCAAAACTGGGTCATTAATAGTAGTTACTTCAAAAGTAGTACTAGTCACAAAAGTTAAACCTGTACCACATAAAGTAGTACTATTGGTTATTTGAGAAACTGTAACGGTAACAATTCCAGTATTTATTAAATTGACAGCAGGAATAATAAAAACTCCCATTCCTCCAACAATAGAAATTGTTGCATTTATTGATGCTGTTATCACTCCAGATAATTGATAATCTATGGTATAATTACCATCAACAAGATTTGTTGCTCCAATAATTTGAACTTGATTTGATGAATTTAAACAAGAATTTAAAGCACTGATTGTTGCACCACTAGCATCTGGTATTGATAAAACTTCAAATCCAGTTGTTGCATTTTCATTCAAATTTGTACAACCGCCAGTTATACTTACAATAGAATCAATTGTTAAAGAATAATTACCCGTATTTGTAAATCCTAAACCTGGAATTGAGAATTGACCATTTCCTCCAGAAATAGTTATGGTACTTGTAACTCCAGTAGATGGAGTTGCTTGAGGAATTGTGTAATTAAATTGATAATCTCCATCAATCAAACCAGTCGCATTAGAAATTAAAACGGTAGCATCTGAACCTATACAAGTATTGGCAATTGTTAAATTCGTATTTTCTAAATTTGATAAAGGATTAATATTAAAACTTGTACTAACATCCGCAAGTAAAGTTCCACATGAAGTTGATGCATTTGCAATATTTAAAAAAGTAATTGTTGTTGTGCCAATATTTGGAATATCAAATGCATTAATATTAAAAGTACCTACTCCACTTAAAATCGTTAATGGTGCTGATTGAATAGAAATATTACTTCCTGTCAATTCATAATTAAGTACATAATTTCCATCTACCATATTTGAAAATGAAACTGTTGCGTTTGATCCACTACATATTGGTGATGAAACAGAAATATTTGGAAGATTTAATACTGGATTTGGAAGTATAATTAATTCCACAGCTTCTGAATCTGTGCCACAGGAATTAATTATAGTATAGGTAAATGAATAACTATTTGGAATTAAAGTTGAAACATCAACTAAATTTGAAACATTTTGATTATTACTATCTGTCCAAGTACCACCTGTTTGATTTCCATTTAATAATGTAAACAAATCAAAAGTACCTGTTGTAGTACAAACACTTTGAACACCAGTAAAAGTCCCAGCATTTGGTATTGGACTAATTGAGACTGTTACGGTTGCAGAATCATTATCGCAAGAATTAGCACCTGTAAATGAATAAGTATAAATACCGGCAACATCTATCGCAGGATTAAAAATACCTGTTCCACTTGCTAATGTTGGAGTCCAAGTTCCACCAACTTGAGGAGAACCATTTAAACTTAAAAATAAATCTTGAGGAGTTGCATTTTCGCAAAAATCTACAGTACCATTTGATCCTGCTTCTGGTCCTGAAGTTATTGTAACTGTTATTATGGAAGAATCTGGTGGGCAAAAAGGATTTCCAACAGTATAAGTGTAGATACCTGCAACATCAATTACTGGATTAAAAATATTTGTACCACTTGCTAATGCTGGTGTCCATTCTCCTCCTATTTGAGGTGTTCCTAAAATATAGGTAAACAAATCAACTGGATCTTGATTAAAACAAATATTTGCAGAATTATTTTCTCCAGCATCTGGTATTGGGTTAACAGTTACGGTTACAGTTGCAGTGTCATCATCACAAGGCTGATTTCCAATAAATGTATAGGTATAAACTCCAGCTGTGTCAATTGCAGGATTAAAAACACCTGTACCACTAGCTAATGGTGGTGACCAAGTACCTCCAACTTGTGGTGTTCCATTTAAAAATGTAAATAAATCTTCTGGTGTATTATTCAAACAAAACACTGCATTTCCAGGTTGACCTGCATCTGGTCCTAGAATAATATTAACAGTTATAATTGCTGTATCATCAATACAAGGAAGTATACCATTTATTGTATAAGTATATTGACCTGCAAGATCAATAGCTGGATTAAAAAATCCTGTACCACTTGCTAAAGCTGGTGTCCAAGTTCCTCCTAATTGAGGTGTACCTCCAAGAAATGTATATAAGTCAATAGGATCTTTGTTTGAACAAATATTTGCTACAGCGTCAAGTCCTGCATCAGGAATTGGTTTAACTTCAACATTTACTGTAGCTGTCTCATTTAGACAAGGTGATGTTCCTGTTACTGTATATGTATAATTTCCAGCTAAATCAATTGCAGGATTAAAAATCCCTGAACCACTAGCTAAAGTTGGCGTCCAAACTCCTCCTATTTGAGCTGTTGGTCCTAATAATGGAAATAAATCATGTGGACTACTATTTTGACAAAAGGTAAATGATGAATTATTACCTGCTATTGGTTTTGGAACTAGTGTTACAGTTACTGTTGCGGTTGCATTTGGGCAAGGTGTTGTTCCTGTAACTGTATAAGTATATATACCTGCTGAATCAACTGCTGGATTAAACAATCCTGTTCCACTGGCTAAAGTTGGTGTCCAAACTCCTCCAGCTTGTGGTGTTCCGCCTAATGAACCAAA
>JAYTNO010000197.1:0-3077 GCA_043748275.1 Flavobacterium sp.
CAATACTTTTGACTCCAAATGTAAATTCAATGATTTTATTAATTATATGTTGTTCAGGATTTTGAGTAAATGCTGTTGGATTTATTTCATTTATGGAAACGCAACCGTTGATTATATTTGTGTAATTAATTGATAAATTATCAGCTCGTAAATTAAATGTTTTTACAACATAGCCTGGCCATCTTTGTGCTTTGGATAGAATTGGTGGTGTAAATTTTAATTGTAATTTTATCCACTCGCCTTTTTTACTTTGCTTAAAACTAATTTTGCATTCTTCTGTTCCTATTGTAATTAATTCTTTATACCACTTTTCAACTGTATTTGTCGGCACAACATCTTTACAATTAAAATAATCGTTTATTGTTTTTTCGATTTCGGACAATGTATGTATAGCGTTCTGTTTAACTAATTCAATATCTCCCTTTTTTAAAGGTCTAAAATGTGCTAATGAATTTCTCACATTTCCAATTTCATCTAACTTGTTTTTAATTATCTCTTTTGAACCTGGAAAGTAATTTTTAAATAGTCTCCAATATGAATCAGAAGTTATAATTCTAATTAATTCACCACTTGTTAAATGCAAAAGTGGACTTGAAATTCCATATCCTAGATAAGCAAAATTTTTATCTTGCGCAATTCTTCTTTTTGCAATTGCTCCAATAGTTGATGTTTCAGAATCATCAGAGGTTACCGACAAGTCCTTCCATTTTTCTTTAAATTCGTTTTTAAGAATAATGTAAACGAAAATTCTTAAAGAATTTTCAACACGAAATAATATATTTAAAGCTTCAAAATATTCAATTTTAAGCCAATCTCCGGGTAATTCGTAATTATTTTCATCTAAATTTTTTGCGCTACTCCAATTCATATTTAATTATTTTTTTGTCGTTGTTCGGGATTGCTTGCAGTTAACGTCTCGTGGCTTGCTGTCAGGTTGGGATTAGATAAGCCAAATGTATCGATTTAAGACTGAACTTCCAAGTACAAAACCAACTTTGGAGTTTGCCCGAAAGCCCAACTTGCAGCAAACCGCTGTTGTGTGCTGCCTTTTTTTTATATTTTTAGCCCTTTTACAAGTTTATATTCGGTTGATTGCGTTCCATATTGTGCTTTTACCGTTTCTTTTAATCGTTGACAAAGTTTAGAAAGCCCGTCGTATTTTACAATTCTGCTTTCACGCACTATTTTCAATTGTCCATATTCCTGAATTGAATTTGTGTTAAATTGTGTCGCCAAATCCCGTTTTTGTTTTAGGTTTGTTGCACTACATTCCGAGTTTGCTGGCGAGTAATTTCCGCCGAAAGTTTCTAATGTTACGATTAAATCTGAAAATGTTTGCAATATTGTTCCGTACGAACGTTCGGATTGGCTCACATTTTCGGTTGTTGCGCCAACTGATGGTTTTGCGACTTTAATTCCTCTGATTTTGGTTACAAGATTTGCAATATTAATTGCTTCTTTTGAGTTTTTTCCGAATATTGAACGAACATTTGCGATAACTGGCGTAACTATTTTGGCAATTGAGTTTGATTCTTTTGTAAAAATTTTCTGTTTAGCGTCAACAACCATAGAGTAGGATTGGAGTTTACTCGCAACTTCTGCGTTATTGTTCAATAATTCTTGCACTTTACTATTTAAGTTCGATACTGATAACTCTGCGTTTAGTTCCGTATAATTTCCGAAAGATTGAATATGAGTTGCCAATGCTTGTGCATTGTCTAATCTTTTACCGAATGAATTCTCTGAAATACTTGCCATATAATATTTGTTTTAAGTACAACTTAAATATTGTACAGTAGCAAATGTAATAATTATTGTAATATAATATTATATAATTGTATAATAATTTTATGCTTGTGTAATAAATAAATAAAATAAAAAAATAAAAATATTATGCTTATGCAAGGAAAAATAATGTAATTGTGCAATGTGTTTAATTCTATGTTTTAAAGTTTTAAGTTACATTATAATATTATTAATGTAGAATACTTTTTTATGCGTTTCTGTCGCTCGAAGGTTGCACACAACGTCTCGTGGCTTGGCGTCAGTTGGGGATTTGGTTAACCAAATGTATAAATTAAAGACCGAACTTCCAAGTACAAAACCAACTTTAAAGTTTGCCAAAAACCCCAATTGCGCCAAACCGCTGTTACCAGCAGTACATATTAGAACCAAGTATCTGACCAATGTTGAAAACTTGATTTAGGTTTATATTTTTGAAGTATTTCTTTCGCTTTTTTTATATCGCTAGACCAAAATCGTCCATATAAATCTCCGCCATAATTAGCAAACTTTAGTTTTCTCAATATTACACCTTTCGCACCAAAATGTATTGGAATTTCTAAAGTTGATGTTCTTTGTCCAATCCAATTTCTTGTTACTTTATTTATTTTAAGTTTTTCATCTATTTCTGTAAAACTATATTCCATTGGAAAGAAAAAACCTTTAATAGAAGAAATTCTACTAGTTTTGATAGTTAATAAATGTTTTGTGTTTTGTTCCATTTTTTGTTTAATTTATAAATTTATAGATGATTTAACATTAGTTCCTTTTTTGCCAAATAGCGGTTTTTTAATGTCCCAAAGTCCATTTTCTAATACTTCCGTAATTTCTGAATATTCATTTGGTATAAAATAGTATTCAAAATCAATTTCGTTATCAAATTCAGTAAACCAATTCAATAAATGTAATGAATATACTTTTTTTGATGAATTTCCCAAATGTAAATTAATTCTACTTCTTAAAGAATTTGAACTTCCAACGTAAATAGTTCCGTTGAATTCCTCAATATTATTTATTGAAGATAATTTAAAATCTGTTTTGTTACTTTGATTTAGAAATGCTTTTATTAATTTTTCTTTTTCAATTAGTTTTGTTTTAAAAACGTATAGATATGTTCCATTAATTTTAGTTTCAAAAGTTTTGTTTAGTGATAACTTTATTTTAACAGGTTCACTTGGTATAAAAGATTGAAGTTTTATTACAGAGTTTTCCAGTTTTATTTTTTGTTTATTTTTTGCTTCTAATAATTCGTTCATTTTTTACGTTTTTCTGCGGTTGTATTGCTGGTAACGTTC
>JAYTNO010000198.1:0-87671 GCA_043748275.1 Flavobacterium sp.
ATTAGAGTTTGGTCATTTGAAGCAACAAGCCAAGTAGCCTATTTTGATATATGTGTTAAACCAGTATCTAGTTGTCAGAATGCTGCGCCGTTTTGTGGAGCATCATTATTGAATCCTTATATTTATGCAAATACAACTGGTTTGCCAGATTTTTCTCAAGTGGCTTGTTTGGGTTCAATTCCAAATCCAACATTTTATACTTTACACGTAGACCAAACAGGTTCATTAGCTTTTCAAATACTTCAAAACACAAGTTTTGATGCTGCTGGAAATCCTTCAGGAAACACATTAGATGTTGACTTTGTAGCTTGGGGACCATTTACATCCACTCAAAGTTGTGATCAAATTTCATTTACAGATTGTCCTACTTGTCCTTTTGATAATTTCCCTCCAATTAACAGTACCTTCTATCCATTAGGTAATATTGTTGATTGTAGTTATTCTTTAAGTAATACAGAAACCTTAACAATACCGAATGCGGTAGCTGGACAGTTTTATATTATTTTAGTAACCAACTTTAGTGATGACCCAGGTTTTATTAGATTGGTTCAAACAAATTTCGGAGAACCATCAGCAGGAACAACAATTTGTTGTAATGTAGGTTTGGGTAATGATATTAACATTTGTGCAAATCAAGTTGTATTAGATGCTTTGGCAAATGTTCAAGATTTAGGTAATGTACCATCTACATTTGAATGGTATAATGGAACTACTTTAATAGACGGTCAAACAAGCTCAACCTATACAGCTACTGCATCTGGAACTTATACAGTAAAAGGAGCTTGTGGTTTGAATCCAGTTGAAGATACTATAGTTGTAACTTTATCTCCACCAATAGTAGCAACAACTCCAGCTGATTATGTATTATGTGATACACTTCCAAATGATGGTTTAGCTCAGTTTGATTTAACTACTTTAACTTCTCAAGTTTTAGGAACTTTAGATCCAGCTTTATATCATGTAACCTATCATACTTCAAATGCGGATGCTAGTGCAACTCCAGCAGTTGGAGCAATAGATACAACAGGTTTGTTTACAAATACAACACCAGGAACTCAAATTATTCATATTAGAGTTGAGAGTATTGCATTAGCTACTTGTTTCTCTGTTGTACCAGTAAACTTAATAGTTAAAGAAATTGGTGACGCAAGTTTCCATTATGATACAGTTCCATCTGATTATTGTAAAGTTCCGGGAGCAAACAACCCAACAGTTGTTTTCACAGGAACTGCAACAGGAGGAACAACAGGAGTAACAGGAACATTTTCGTATACTGCTACACCAACAACAGCGGTTTTAGATATAAATACAACTACAGGAGAAATTAATCTAGCAAATAGCGACTCAGGAAGTTATGTGATAATTTACACAGTTTCTGGAACAAGTTTATGTGCAGATGTTTCTAACTCGGTAACTGTAAATATATCTTCTCCACCAACAGGAACATTTAGTTATCCGCTTTCAGTATATTGTAGTAATGGTGCAAATCCATCACCAATTTTATCTGGTGCAGCTGGAATATTCTCTGCTACACCAGCAGGATTAATTGTTGATGCAACAACTGGAGTTATAGATTTAGCAGCAAGTACTGCCGGAACATATACGGTTTATAACCAAATACCTGCTGCTGGACCTTGTGGAGTTATAGTAGAACAAACAACAGTAACTATAACTGCTTTACCAGACGCAACGTTTAGTTATTCAGCAGCACAATATTGTAAAGATGAAGCAAATCCTTCTCCAATATTTGGTGCTGGAGTTGCAGGAGTATTCTCTGCTACACCTACAGATTTAATAATAAATCCTGCAACTGGAGAAATAGATTTAGTTACAAGTCCAGTTGGAAACTATACCGTTATAAATACTATTGCTGCGGCAAATGGTTGTGAAGAAGTAGTTTCTACACCTGTTGCAGTAACAATTATTGCTCCACCAATCGGAACATTTGCTTACAGCCAACCATCTTATTGCAGTAATGGAGCTAATCCATCACCAGTTTTAGATGGAGTTGCAGGTGTGTTTTCTGCAAGTCCAGCAGGATTAGTATTTGTTAATACATCAACTGGAGAAGTAGATTTAGCAGCAAGTACAGCAGGAACTTATACAATTACTAATACTATTGCACCAGCAGCTGGTTGTAATCAAGTTGTTGAAGTATCTTCAATAACTATAACAGCATTACCAGACGCTACTTTCACATATAGTGCAACAGAATATTGTAAAAATGCTTCAAATCCATTGCCAATATTCACAACTGGAGTTGCTGGAGAATTCTCTGCAACACCTACAGGATTATCAATAAATGCTGTTACTGGAGAAATAACTCTTGCAACAAGTACAACAGGTACGTATGTGGTAACCAACAAAATTCTTGCTTCTGGAGGTTGTGGAGATGTTATAGAAACATTTACTGTAACAGTTACAGATCCAAAAGTGGCAACCTTTAATTATGGTCCAACTGGATTCTATTGTAAAGATGGTGGAACAGTATCTCCAACATTTGCAACAGGTGCAGCTTCAGGAACATTTACTGTAGTACCAGCAACAGGATTAGATATTAATGCCACAACAGGAGTGATTACTTTAGCTTCTAGTGATGCTGGAAGTTATGTTGTAACCAATACGATAGTAGCTGCTGGAGGTTGTTCTGGAGATGTTCAAACATTTAACATTACGGTAACAGCACCAATTACAGGAACAATTACTTATAGTGAGCCTTTCTGTAAATCGGATCTTACAATATATAGTGTTGTAAATACTGCACCAACAGGAGGAACTTATGTTACATCTTCAGGATTGAGTTTAAATGCTACAACAGGAGATATTAATCCAAATGCTAGCGAAGCAGGAACTTATACTGTAGAATATGTAATTGCAGCTGCAAATGGATGTGGAGAGTTTAGAACTCCAGCTTCAGTAACAATTTTACCAGAATTTACAGTGAAATTTAATTCTGGTTGTGATAAAGGAATTAATTATAAAATAACTGCAATTGCAGATAGTGGCATTTTCCCTCCAAGTAGTACTTATGCTTGGACTGGAGTACCTAATACTTTTGTAACTACTGTTGCTAATCCAGAGACTATAACAGTTGTCTCGAACGGTGTTTATAAAGTAGTTGTAACTTCCCATGATGGATGTACAGCGGAGAACACATATAATGCAACTAATGTATCTTGTAGTATTCAAAAAGGAATTTCTCCTGGAAATGATGATAAAAACAATTGTTTTGATTTAACAACATTAAATGTTACAAAACTTGAAATTTTTAATCGTTATGGATCTAAAGTATTTAGCCAAAACAATTACACCGATCAATGGTGTGGTCAGTCAGACAAAGGAGAAGAACTTCCAGACGGAACTTATTACTATGTTATAGAACGTAATAATGAGAAAACGGTAACAGGATGGGTATATATTAATCGTGAAAAAAAATAGTTCAAAAAATGTAATAGGATTGCTGTTTGAAAACTCAAACAGCAATCTTAAAACAAAACACAAATACTTATGAAGAAAATAGTTATTACAGCACTCATAATGTTTATGACATTTTTAGATGCCAATGCTCAACAAGATCCACATTATACACAGTATATGTATAATATGAACGTAATCAATCCTGCATACGCTGGATCAAAAGAAAATCTTTCTTTTGGATTATTATATAGAAAACAATGGGTTGAGATAGAAGATGCGCCTACAACATTTACACTTTCGGGCTCATCTCCAGTAGGTAAAAATGTAGGTTTGGGTTTGTCTATTATTTCAGATAAAATTGGCCCTGTAGAAGAAAATAATATTTACGGAGATTTTTCTTATACGTTAAATCTAGGAGGCGAACATAAATTGGCCTTTGGTTTAAAAGCAGGAGTTACTTTGCATAAAATAGATTTCAAAACTATTTATCAAACTTTACCAGATCCTAATGATGATGTGTTTGCAGGTGATAATCCAAGTAGTAGTAAATTGAATATGGGTACAGGTTTATTTTATTACACTAATAAATATTATGTGGCTTTTTCTATTCCAAATATGTTAAAATCTAATTATTTAGATTACGATGGTAGAAAATATGGAACAGAAGTAATGCATTATTTTTTAACTGGAGGTTATGTATTTGATTTGAATCAAAACCTAAAATTCAAACCATTTGCAATGGTAAAATCTGCATTTAATGCACCAGTATCTTTAGATGTTTCTACTAATTTCTTGTATCGTGAAAAATTTGAAATAGGAGCAACATACCGATTAGAAGACAGTTTTGGAGCGATGGTAAATTTTGCAATAAATCCAAATTTAAAAATTGGATATGCATATGACCACATCGTATCAGATTTGAAAGTAACAACACCAGCTTCACACGAAGTTATTTTGTTATTTAATTTGAATTTCCCTAAAAAGGTATCTCAATCACCAAGATATTTCTAACCTAAAAGCAACACTAATAATGAAAAATCTATATATAGCACTAAGTTTTGTGATTGCAAGTTCAAGCCTTACAGCACAAAATAAAGACACACAAAAAGCCGATAAGTTATACAGCAGATACGAATATGTAGCCGCTGCAGAAGCATATATGAAATTGGTTGAAAATGGAAAATCTGACGGATATGTTTACAAACAACTTGCAGATACCTATTTTAATATGTTTAACACTGCAGAAGCAGCTAAATGGTATGCAAAAGCTGTTGAGTCTACACAAGATTCAGAAACTTACTATCGTTATGCACAAATGCTAAAAGCAAACGGAAAATATGAGGAAGCAAATAAACAAATGCAAAAATTTGCGACAATGGCTCCAAATGATCAAAGAGCCAAAACGTTTAAAGAAAACCCTAATTATATTCCGAGATTGTTAGATAAAACCAAAATGTATGATGTAAACCCTACAACAGTTAGTGGTGATAAATCAGATTTTGGAGCAGTACTTTATAGTAATGTACTTTATTTTACAAGTTCTAGAAATGCTGCAAGAAAAGATTATGGATGGAACAAAGAACCATTCTTAGATGTCTATAAAGCAGATTATAATATTGATGGGACTTTTACAAACATTGATGTAATGCCATCATTAAATTCTCAATACCACGATGGTCCATTAACAATGACTACTGACGGTACTACAATTTATTTCACAAGTGATAGTTTTAGAGAATCCTCTTTTGTTAAAGACAAGAAAAACAATCTAAAATTAGGAAAAAACAACTTGTACAAAGCTACAAATGAAGTTGGCAAATGGGGAAATATAACTTCATTACCTTTCAACAGTAAAGACTTTTCTACAAGTAATCCTAGTATTAGCAGAGATGGAAAAACATTATATTTTTCTTCGGATATGCCAGGAAGTATAGGTGGAGTTGATATTTGGAAAGTTGCAGTAAATACAGATGGTAGTTATGGTACTCCAGAAAATTTAGGTAAAAAAATAAATACTGAAGGAAATGAAAGCTTCCCATTTATTGCTGATGATAATACAACTTTATATTTCGCTTCAAGCGGAAAACCTGGTTTAGGTGGATTAGATGTATTTATGATCGATCTTGCAAAAGGAACAGAAGCAACGAATCTAGGTAAACCTGTAAATACAGAAAAAGATGATTTTGCTTTTACCTTAAACAAAGAAAAAAATGTAGGATTCCTTTCTAGTAACAGAAACGGAAATGATGATATTTTCATTACTACACCAATTCCTTCGGTTGATGTATTAACAATAGCAACTGATGCAAAAACAGGAGCACCACTTGTTAACGCAACTGTATCTATTCTTGATGATCAGAAAAACATCATAGCTACTGAAATGACCAATACAAAAGGAGAAGTTTCGTATAAAGTTGAAGCAAATAAAACATATATGATTCAAGTAGCAAAAGATGGTTATGAAAGTAACACTTTTGCAGTTGCTAAAAGTAAAGGCGGACAAACAAAAGTGGATGCAATTTTACAACCAATTGATGTAATTGTTACCGAAACTGAAATTGTTTTGAAACCAATATATTTTGAATTCAATAAAAGCAACATTACTCAAGAAGGTGCTTTTGAGTTAGACAAATTAGTTCAAGTGATGAAAAACAATGACAAATTGGTTATTATGGCTAAATCTCATACCGACAATAGAGGAAGTGATATGTATAACTTAAATTTATCTGACAGAAGAGCAAAAGCAACAGTACAATATGTAATTTCTAAAGGAATTGCAGCCTCAAGAATCACCGGAAAAGGATTTGGCGAAACAGAACCTAAAGTTGATTGTAAAGATGCTTGTACAGAAGAGCAACACGCACAAAACAGACGTTCTGAGTTCTTGATTGTGAAATAAGAAATACTATTTCAAAATAAAAAACCGAGTCATTTGACTCGGTTTTTTTATGGCTTAAACTTTATAGAATTAGGCGGATTTAATATAATATATTGTAATAGTATATTTTATCAAATTTAATTAGATGTGTCAATTCATTTTTATTTATAAATAGAAAAAATGTTTTAGATTAACATCAAGATGTTTCATTTTAGGATAAAACACAACTACCATAAGCCATAATAAGGCTTAAAGAACTCTTTTTTCTAGACTCCCATTGTTTTGTTGTTAAAAAGTTTTTTTTAGTTTAAATTGCGCTTAACAGTTTATTTAAAGATGTTATTACTAAATAAGTAGAAAAATTTTCAATGGGCATATAATATATTCCAATGGGAATTATTTCTTATTACAAAACAATACATTCATAATAGTATTTGAAAATATTATAAATTAAAATGTTAGGAAGTAAATATTAATTAACTAAAAATGGACAATTTTAAGGAATCAAAGGAACTTTATTTTTAAATCACTTCTGTACGAATTATTAAAATCGCTTTTTGAGAGCTAATTTAAACAAATCAATTAGATGCTTAATAAAATTTCATATGTTTCAACAATTAAAGTCTTAAATTGGTTGAAAAGCGATTTAATTTAATTGTTTTAAAAGTAATTTGAACATCTGCGTTACTTAATTAATTTTATAGAAAACAGCTACAATAATTAATCATTAAAAAATGTTAAAAAAAAAGAGAGTCAAATTTGACTCTCTTTTTTTATTCTGAAAAATTAAAAAATTAATTACCAGTTATTTTCACATTATCTACTTCCCAAGTTGAAGCTGCGGTTGTAGTAGAAATATATTTAAAAGCAACATAAACAGCATTATTTCCCACTCCGGTTAATGATGACAAATCAACAGAACCCGATTTTGTCCATGTAAAACCACTTCCAGATGGTGGATTATTTGGAGCAAAAGTTGCATTAGTTTGAGTCCAAGTTGCTGCAGATGGAGCACCAGAACCAATATAATCATTAGAAACAAAGGCTGCCAATACTGTTCCATTATAATTTGTTGCTGTTTCAAAACTTAAGTAAGCTTGAGTTAATCCACTTAAATTCATTACTGGAGAAATCAACCAGTCTTCATTGGCTTTATTACCACCACTATATCCGTTCATTTTTGCACAAGAATCAGGATTACCATAAATAGCATCAATAGTCCAAATTTCGTTTCCTACAACACTTATTTTTGTCCAGTTTGGAAAATTTATTAAAAAACTTTCGTTTAATAAAGTAATGATTGATCTTGGATTATTAAATTTAATATCGCTTTCAGTTCTAACAACGAATTGAAAGTCAGAACCATATTTTGTCATAATTCCTCTTACTTTTCCTGTTCCAGACGGTAATATTTTTGCAGCAAAATTTGAAAAACTACTAAATCTAAATATAACCGAATTTCCTTTAACATCCATTAAATGATGATTTGTAGAACCTCCAATATCATTAGCTTCATCATAATATGGTTTGTTCAAATCTTCATCCGTAAATTGAACATTTTCAATATCAATTAATTTATTAAGATAAGAATCATTCAACGCTTGGTCTATTGTAACAGTTTGTACCAATTCGTCTTCATTTACAACTGAACAAGATTTGAATAAAGATGATTTTACTTGGTCAGCTGTTAATCTTCCAACTTCTGCTCCTCCAGTTGAGTTTCCATAAAGAGAGCCTATTCTCATACCTCCATATTTAACATCGGTATATAAATTTTTCATTTTTATATATACTTTTCTACCTGGTTCAAAATCTATAAATGTAGATGTAACATCCATTGGCACACTAAATGCTCTTGATTTATCCTTAGTTTCAAAAGAAATTGATTTATAGAAATTACCAGCAATATCGCTTGATGTAACGTAAGCTTCAATAACATCATCACTAGTATATTGAGAAACAATAGCTGTAGCAGGAATATCTGAAACTTGTTTTGTGGCAGCCATTGTAGCATCAGTACAATTTGTCAATTGTGGAGTTGTATAATTATCATCTTTTACACAGCTCGATAACATAACAGCTATAAAAGCTACCATGAATGTTGATTTAAAAAAAATTGTTTTCATATTTATTATATTAAAAATTAATGTATAGGTTTAAAGAAAAGGTTCTTCCGAATCCATAAAAATATTTAGAACCAAATGCAGGAGTTCCACTTGAAACATCTTGATTTAATTCTCTGTAATTTGAGTTTCTAGCAGATTCAAATCCGCCTGTTTTGTATCTTTCGTCTAACAAATTGTTTATACTTGCATTAAAACCGAAAGTACTTTGTTTAATTTTCCATGATTTCCCGCCAATTAAATTAAATAAAGCAAAATCATCAAATTTTTCTTGTTTTAATAATTGATCTGCCCTTTGTTGTGTAGCCTCAGGGAAAAGTTCACCTGTTAAACTATTCGGATTTACAAAAAATCTATCTGTTCTTGTAATTGGAGCAATATCTATATAATTATTAGCAAGATAGTTTGCATTAACTCCTATCCACCAAAACTTAGGGTCTCTATATTCTAATCCGAAAGACGCTGCTGCTTGTGGCGTTCCAGATTGTTTATAGTTTTTAATATGAGCAACTCCATAGTCTAAAGTAGGATAAGGATTAGCTGCGGTAGCTTTACTATCTTGACTTATACTAATGTTTGGATTATTATCGAATACATATTGACCATATGCAGCAGAAAATGTAGTCTTTAAAGTTGAAGTAATTGGATATTCCATTCCAAATTCGAGCCCAATATTTTTTTTATTAAGATTGGTTACAATCTCAGATATAAAAGCATTACTTTCATCAGTACTGGTAGTAGGATCATCTATACCAACTCCGTCTCCAAAAAAGAAAGAAGTTTCAGTTTGGTTTTGAATTTTAGAATAAAAAGCAGTAAGTCTTGTTTTCAATTTTGGTGAATTAATAATATAACTAACATCTGCACTAGAGATGTTCTCGTTTTGAATCCCTTTTGTTACATTATTATTAAATCTTGCATTTGCAAACACATTTCTTAAATTAGGTGCTTTAGACATATAAGCTCCATTAAAACTTAAAAACTGACGTCCTGTTATTTTATAAGTAAGTCCGCCTTTAAAACCAAAATTGTCATAATTTACCTTTACACTATATCCTTCAGAATTTGTTGAATAATAACCATTTTTATAAAATCCTACTCTTTGATATTCAGAACGAGAAAAAGATTGAGATAAATAAAAATCTACTTTTTTGTAGGTAAATTTAAATTGAGTAAACAAATCTATTTTTGTAGAATTTAAATTATAATTATAACCAAAAGTATCTCCTTCTTTTACAATTCTATTCGGATTATTCAAATCTGGTTCACGTTGATCCCCTTTTCCAAAGCTGTCCATATCAGAAAAATAATTTCCCCCCATTAAATCTAATAAATTTTTGAAGTTGTGAGATTTTACTTTAGTAATTGTTCCACTAGCGTTTAGTAATATATTATCTGCCAATTGAGAACTCAAAACAGCATTAGCATTCCATTGTTTATCGTCTGTTCGGTTTTCATAAAGCACATAACCTGAACCTAATCCTGTTGCTGCCCTGTCTCTATTTGCTTTGTAAATTCTTTCCCAATTAATTTGTTTTTCAGTTAAGAACTTAGCAGTTGATGCACCATTATAAGCGTTGATATAAGGTTGATCAAAAGGATTATTAATATCATTATGTGTAGCATATCCATTATATAGATTAATACCACCTATTCCTCCAGGAAGAAAAGCTGATGGGGCTTGAAGCATAGTCGTTGCATCATCATTTAAATATAATGATGTGTAATAACTTGGTAGGTTTTTATAATAACTTGGGTCTGGTGAATCTACACCTTGAGATTCAATTAAACTAGTTCCTATTTTACCAAATTGATAAGAAACATTTAAATTTAAATTGGTTTTCGAAGTCAATTTCCAATAATCACTCAAAATTAAAATTGGCTCTTCAATTTCTTTTATTCTAGCATTTTTTTTCTCTCCTCCTTGCCAACCCCAGTAAGAATTATAATTTTCACCTGCGGCATTAGTAATCTCCTGTGTGCTTGCAGATGTTCTTCCTCTTCTATTAAGAGCATATATAGAAGTGAAATTTAAGGAGTTTTTTGAAGATATTTTTTTCTCTACACTTGCAAATAAAGAATTTGCATTGTAAGTTGATCCTTCATAAAATCCTTCTTGTGCAAAACGTCTTGAAGCAGAAACGGTATATGCCCAACCATCGTTTCTCATTCCAGAAGACATAGTTCCCATAAATCTTCCATCATAATTAGAATTTGTTCCTTGAACTGAAACTCTATTCCCTTTTCTATATAAAGATGCCCTTGTATTAATCTCATCGGTTCCTAAAATTCCTCCAAAAGTATAATCAGATGGATTTGATCCATTTGTATATTCTTGATTTCTAGTAACGTCATTAAGTCCGCCCCAATTACTCCATTGTGGTCTTCCGTCATAAATTTTGTTCATCACAACACCATTAATCATTGTAGTACCATACTCACTATCTAAACCACGAACCCTAAATCGGGCTTGACCCCAATTAAATGCTGCTGATTGCTGAAAAGCGTCTCTTGATGATTGCAATAAACTTGATGTGCTTTCAGAACCACTATTATCATCACCTAATTCAGATTCTGAAATGTTAATTGTGCTTGCTTTAAGCTCTTCTGTAATATCTTCATCAAGAACTACAACACCAAGATCTAGCATTTTTCCGGCTACAATATCAATTTGTAACAATTGGTCTTTGTACCCTTGTGATTTTACTTGTAACAATTGTTTTCCTTCAGGAACATCATTAAAAGAAAATTTTCCCTGACTGTTTGTAATCTGGGTTAAATTTGTGTTTTGAATAGACGCAACAACATTTTGTAATGGTTTTTGTGTTTTAGCATCAATTACTTTTCCTGAAATTCCAGTAAGGTTTTGACCAAAAACAAACAACACTTGCATCACAAATAATGTACTAATAATAAGTTTTTTCATAAATAAAATTAAATTAATTCATCTCTAAGTAAAGAAAATTTATTTCTTAACGGATGCAAATGTACCTAATTAATTAATATTAATTACTTTTGCTCACAAGTTTATACCAAACTTGATATTTAATTAATATAGCTTTTATGAGAATTAGAAAAATTATTGCCGTTTTGTTTGTGATTTTCGCAATAGGAAGTGCCAAATCGCAGGATAAAAAATTTATTGTGCACACAGTCGCTTTTTACAATTTTGAAAATCTATTTGATACCATCAACAATCCAAACAACGATGATGAGTGGTTGCCAAATGGTGCACAAAACTGGACATCAAGAAAATACCATCAAAAACTAGAAAACCTTGCTAGAGTGCTTTCTGAAATAGGAACAAATGATAAACAATCTAATTCACCAACATTTATAGGCGGTTGCGAAATTGAAAACCGTGGCGTTCTTGAAGATTTAATAAAACAACCAAAATTAATCAATAGTGATTATGGTATTGTACATTTTGATTCTCCAGACAAAAGAGGTATAGATGTAGCATTATTATATCAGAAAAAACATTTTAAACCTACAAGCTATGTTAACATACCGTTACTAGTTTATAGAAATGCACCAAAAAAGAAAGAAAAAGAAGAAAAAGAAACCGCCGAAGACAAAGCAGAATCAGATAAAAATGATGCAGGTCTAGGAGAAAGAGTGTATACTCGAGACCAATTATTAGTAACAGGATATCTTGATGGCGAAGAAGTAAACCTAATTGTCAATCACTGGCCATCACGTTCTGGAGGAGAAAAGAAAAGTTCGCCATTTCGTGAAGCTGCTGGAGCATTAAACCGAAAAATTATTGATTCATTAATAAAAATAAACCCAAAAGCCAAAATTATTACAATGGGTGATTTAAATGATGGTTCTTATAATAAAAGCGTGAAAATAGCACTTGGAGCAAAACTAAAAAAAGAAGAGCTAAAAGAACCAAGAGACATCTACAATCCGTTTGAAAGAATGGCAAAAGAAGGAAATGCATCTTTGTTTTATAGAGATGCAGGAGATATTTTTGACCAAATTATGGTTTCAGAAGAATTTGTAAAAACCGAATATACCTCGTTTACTTATTGGAAAGCAGGTATTTACAACAAACCCTTTATGATACAAACCACAGGACAGTACAAAGGATATCCACTCCGTCATCAAGCAACCGAAGTAGGATTTAGTGACCACTTTCCGATATACATATATTTAATCAAGCAAATGAATTAATCACAATATCTTGATTAAAAAGGCAAATAAAAAAGGTTGGATTAATTTCCAACCTTTTTTATTTCATAACTTTACAATAAAAAAATATGGCAATTGCAAAACCCTTCAACCTCAATCAATGGATAGTTGATAACAAACACCTACTTAAACCACCAGTAGGCAATAAAAATATATATGTAGACTCAGACGATTATATCGTAATGATAGTTGCTGGACCAAATGCCAGAAAAGACTATCACTACAACGAAACTGAAGAACTTTTCTATCAACTCGAAGGCCAAATAACAGTCATCATTCAAGAAGACAGAAACCGAGTAGAAATGACCATGAAAGCAGGAGATATGTATCTCAATCCTGCAAAAACGCCACATTCACCAGTTCGTTCAGAAGGCTCAATAGGATTAGTAATAGAAAGAAAACGAGCAGGAAAAGGCTATACAGATGGTTTATTGTGGTTCTGTGACAACTGCAATCATAAGCTACACGAAGTCTATTTTGAACTCAATGACATCGAAAAAGATTTTCTTCCACATTTCAGACATTACTACAACTCAGAAAAACTCAGAACCTGCAAACATTGCGGCACCATAATGGAAACCGATCCACGATATATCGATAAAGAATACGAATCATAAAAATCATCAGGAGCCAATCCAGCCATCCATTACAAGTTTTCAAAAACAAACACAATTTTCTAAGCCACAAAAGGAGCTTCTTTGGTCGCTCTTTTCTGTCAAGAAAATTAGTATTTGTTTCCAAAAAGCTTTCCATTTCTGTCTGGGCTAATTGCCAAAAATTCAAAATAAACTACTATTTTTGTAAAAAATTTAAAAATCAACCATAAAAAATAGACAATGTCAACAATTGCACAACATTTCGGAATGGTCGAAGCACTAGAAATTCTAGGAGTAAAAACCATCAACGAAGGAACATCTACCGGACAAAACCATTTTTCTAACGGAGAAATTCTAGAAAGTTACTCACCAGTAGACGGACAACTTATCGCCAAAGTAAAAACATCAACCGCTGCAGATTACGAAAAAGTAATGCAAACAGCAACCGAAGCATTCAAAACCTTCAAACTAATGCCAGCACCACAACGTGGAGAAATTGTTCGTCAGTTTGGAGAAAAATTACGCAAAAACAAAGAAGCCTTAGGCAAACTAGTTTCTTACGAAATGGGAAAATCGTTGCAAGAAGGGTATGGAGAAGTTCAAGAAATGATAGACATCTGTGATTTTGCAGTAGGACTTTCTCGTCAATTGCACGGATTAACAATGCACTCAGAACGTCCAGGACACAGAATGTATGAGCAATACCACCCAATGGGAGTTGTCGGAATCATCTCTGCTTTCAATTTTCCAGTAGCAGTTTGGGCTTGGAATACTGCTTTGGCTTGGATATGTGGCGATGTATGCGTTTGGAAACCTTCAGAAAAAACACCACTTTGCGGCATTGCATGTCAAAACATTATTGCAGAAGTTATCAAAGAAAACAACCTTCCAGAAGGAATTTCTTGTTTAATCAATGGTGATTATAAAGTAGGCGAATTAATGACTCACGACAAAAGAGTTCCTTTAATATCAGCAACAGGTTCTACTCGTATGGGTAAAATTGTAGCTCAAGCTTGTGCTGCTCGATTAGGAAAATCATTATTAGAACTTGGTGGAAACAATGCCATCATTGTTACTCCAGATGCTGATATAAAAATGACAGTTATTGGAGCCGTTTTTGGAGCCGTTGGTACCGCAGGACAACGTTGTACTTCTACTCGTCGTTTAATAATTCACGAAAGCATGTATGATAAAGTTCGTGATGCAATCGTGGGTGCTTACAAACAATTACGAATTGGTAATCCTTTAGATCAAAACAATCACGTAGGTCCACTTATAGATACTCACGCAGTAGAAATGTATAACAAAGCATTACAAAAAGTTGTTGCCGAAGGCGGAAAAATATTGGTTGAAGGTGGTGTGCTTTCTGGCGAAGGTTATGAAAGTGGTTGTTATGTAAAACCAGCCATTGCAGAAGCCGACAATTCTTTCGAAATAGTTCAACACGAAACTTTTGCACCAGTATTGTATTTATTAAAATATTCAGGTGATGTTCAAGATGCTATTGCCATTCAAAATGGTGTGGCTCAAGGATTATCATCTGCCATTATGACTAACAATTTGCGTGAAGCAGAAGCTTTTCTATCAGTTGCAGGTTCAGATTGCGGTATTGCCAATGTAAACATTGGTACTTCTGGGGCTGAAATTGGTGGTGCTTTTGGTGGCGAAAAAGAAACTGGTGGTGGTAGAGAATCTGGTTCTGATGCTTGGAAAGTATATATGAGAAGACAAACCAATACAATTAATTACACAACAAGTTTGCCATTGGCACAAGGAATCAAGTTTGATTTGTAGAAAATTTTAAAATGAAAATTACAAAAAAAGCTTTTTCTAAAATTAGATAAAGCTTTTTTTATATTCAATATATGAACAATTTAGAAGCAATTTACACAGACATTACAAATTGGCAAAAAAATCTTTATTATAGTACAGGAGGAACAAGAAGTAAAAAAATTGTAATTCATCCGCTTACTAATGAAGAATATTTCTTTAAAGGTTCAAAAGTTAATAAAAAATCAGGTGAAACTTTATATCCAACTGAATTTTGGTCTGAAATTGTTTCTTCAAAAATTGGACAATTACTAGGATTCAATATGTTGGATTATAATATTGCATATGATTTGAATGATATTCAAAAGATAGGATGTATTTCGAAATCTATGATAATAAGTTCAGAGAACAATTTAACAGAAGGGAAAACGTATTTAACAGGATTTGATTCAAAATACAACCCAGAAAAAGACAAAAAAAGATATTCTTTTGAATTTATTAAACAAGCTTTGTCTTATTTTAATTTAGGAAACTATATTGAAAATATTATTGAGATAATTATTTTTGATTCAATAGTTGGGAACTCTGACAGGCATCAAGAAAACTGGGGAATAATAATGTATTACAGAGAAGCAATTGAAGCAATTAACCAAGATTTGGCAAAAGAAAAACTACACTTTTGGGAAAAAATTGAAATGAAAATAAAAAAATTCTTGAATGAAAGTTTTATTTTAATGCATAAGAATAATAAAAAGTTAAGCACTAACAATCTTAAACTTCATGCTAATATTACTAAAAATAAATTTGCACCAATTTATGATAGTGGTTGCTGTTTAGGTAGAGAAAGAGAAGATAGTTGGGTTGAAAAAGCAGCAAATGATTTTCAAATGTTAACTGCATATGTAAAAAAAGGTGAGTCTGAAATTCATTGGCAGGGATTAGATAAAAAATCAAACCATTTTGAATTAGTAAAATTGCTTTTAGAAAAATATCCAAACGAAACTCAAAAATATATAAGTAGAGTTAAAGATAAATTTGACAATCAAAAAATTAATGAAATAATTCAAAACATAGATTCTAATTTACCTTTAGAATTAATTAACTTTAAATTATCAGAATCAAGAAAAGAATTGATGTTTAAATTAATAACTTTGCGAATTGAAAATCTTCTTAAATTATTATGAAAGCAATAGGAAACATACAGCTTATCTGGCGGCCTGGAAAAGGCAGCAGGAGAATTTCCATTGGCACTATTAAAAAAAACGAGACTGATGGAGTTCGTTTTCAGTATAATAATTTTGGAGTTGAACAAGCAAAAAAGCAAGGTTTTGAACATTATGAAGGCTTTCCTGATACAAAAAAAGTATATACTGAAAATGTATTGCAAATTTTTGGACAAAGATTAATTAAAAGTGAACGAACAGATTCAAAAGATTTTTATGATTTTTGGAACATAGATGTTAGCAAAACAAAACATAAGTTTTATATGTTGGCGTTTACTCAAGGTCTTTTACCAACTGATAACTTTGAATTTTTAGCAGATTTTAATCCAGTAAAAAATTTATCGTTTATAACCGAAATTACTAACTTAACAGAATCACAAATTAGTTCTGAAAAAGTTATAGTTGGAGATATTTTAAGATATGAATTAGAGCCAGAAAATCAATATGATAAATCCGCAGTAAAAGTATTTAAAGATAATTTATATCTTGGACACATCAAATTTATTCATTGTAATGTTTTTCATAAAACAAAAAAAATATTTAAACTTCAAGTTCAAGGGATTGAAAAAAATGGTATTTTAAAAAGAGTTTTTGTTAAAGCAAGTTTGTAATTAATTACACAACAAGCTTGCCATTGGCACAAGGAATTAAGTTTGATTTGTAGTTAAAGAAGCAGTTTTCCCCAAACGAATTAAATTAGCTCTAATTATAATTAGAATTAAGACAAAATAAAAAAACTTGGTAAATATATTTACCAAGTTTTTTATTTTAATTAAATTATAAAAAATATTATTTTTTAATAAACTGCAATTTATATTCTTTAATACTAGATTTTAAAATAGCTATGTATGTTCCAGATTGTAGGTTTGAAATATCGGTTTTTATTTCTTTATCTTTGTCATTAATCTTATAGATTGCTACAGATTGACCCAATAAGTTGTAAATTTCAATTTTATAAGGTATTTCTTTGTTTTCAAGTTCAAAATTAAAAGTTACTTTACTCTCTGATGGATTTGGAAATACCTTAAATATAGGTTTTTTTGAATTTACAAGTACTTGTCTTAAAGCAGCACCAGTTCCAGTTGTAATACTTGTTGAGAATTGTTTAAAATTTACAGTTTTTGAATTTTGATCCCAAAATAAATAATCTGTATCTGCATTTAAAGTTGTTGAACCAGTATTTATTCTAATTGAAGTAACAGAAGGAATGACTTGATTTCCTGGGTAATTAACTGTAGTACATGCGCTTCTATTAACTAAATTGAATGCAGTTGGATTTGTAATAGCTCCTCCAGCACGATAAGTTTTAGATATAATATCCATTCCAGAAGTTGCACTAGGAGCGTCTTTAGTACTAAATGTAATATTATAGTCGCCAATTCCATTAATACAAGTTATAACAGGATTTACGGTTATTTTAGACGAATATATTGTTCCTACTAATAAATCAGAACCCGCAACAGGACATATGGTGCCACCAGTTTGAAACCACCAATTGTGCAACTTGCTTGTAGTAGTTGGAGCAACATTACATGGAGCTAGTGTTGAGGAGTTACCCATAACAACAGAAAAATCTTTAGATAAATTTGAAGTAGTGCCATTAGATAATCTTGCCGCAATGCGTGGTTTTCCACCGTATTGTGTTGTAAAATTAGTATTAGTTGTACTTGGTGGATTAGCAAGATAGTTTTCACGAGCACCTTGCACTACAGTTAAATCCCCAGAAACAGTACTAAAAGTTGATGGGTCAAACCACTGACTTAAAAACACTACAGATACTCCTCTAGTTATTGTACTGCCGGTATTAATTGACATTTCACTAAAAGAAACATCTGGATTATAATCTCTTTCAAATAAATGGTTAGTATTAGGACGTTTTACCTGATTACCTGCGTAATTTATAATTGTGCTCGTAGGTGAGGCAAAGCTGCCAGAAACAGGCCCAGTTTTATCATCTACATAAATATAAACTTTAGATTCTAATAAGGAGACATTATAAACGAAATTCTGTGCAGGCGTTGTATTATAGGTTACAGTTAATGTTTGAGCAGGTGTTACTAATCCTTCTTCATGCCATACTAACCCAATACCTGAACCACCATATTTAGGAACCGCAATATTTGGGTTTTTTGCTTTTTTTGCAAAATTATTACTAAATGTAGCTTTAAATAAATAAGGTACAAATGTAGTACCGTTATATTTATATACATAACCATCAATTCTATTTGTTGTGTTATTTTCAAATACAATTTGAATATATGTTCCGCTTGAGTCAGAAGAAATAGCGACATCAGGATCCAAACCTCCAGAAAAAGTTTGTTGAAAAATTGGGCTGCCATTAAAATTACACGATAAATACACTGTAGATGTTAAAGGACTTAAAGCAGTAACATTATCCCAAACCATGGCTTGAAATAATTTAGAACCTGCAAAATCAATACATGAATCTGTTCCTGTATTATTAACTCCCAGTTGAATACTTGCGTCATCGGGAATATAATTAGCTGGAGCGTTAAAATTGGTTCCCGTATAAACACATGCGGCACTATTAACTGTTGATGGTAATGCAACATTGTCAATGGTTGTTGGCTGTGTTAATTGAGCATTTGAAATATTGCAATAGCTTAATAATGCAAGTGAGAAAACGATTAAGGTTTTTTTCATATTTAAAAATTTTAGGTTAGCCATAAAAGTATAAAATATTTGTTAAAATAATTGTTTTAAATGTAAACATTATGTTAATTTTTTATTCCTACGTTGATTTTTAACCAAATTTTTTAAATTTGTCAATTACTTCGTTTTCTTAGTATATTGAGTCAAAATTACAATATGTTGTCCTTCAACACGACCTTCAATTTGTTCAGCATTGTCCCAAACCAATTTGATGTTATGAACCGCAGCACCACGTTTTGCAGTAAATGTTGCGCCTTTTACATCTAGGTCTTTTAGCAAAACAACCGAATCACCATCTTTTAAGATATTTCCGTTTGCATCTTTATGAACAATTTTTCCGTCTTCATCTTCACCTTCACCAGTAGCAGCTGCCCAAACAAGAGTTTCTTCGTCGAGATACATCATATCTAACAAATCTTGAGGCCAACCTTCAGAACGCAATCTGTTTAACATTCTCCAAGCAACAACTTGAACAGGTTTATTCTCGTTCCACATACTATCACTCAAACAACGCCAATGATTTGGATCAGTGGTTGTAGTATTTTCTATTTGACTTTTGCAAACCGAACAAACCAAAACAGAGTTGTCAAGAGATATTGCTTCTTCTTTAGTTAAGTGAATTCTTAAATCATCAGGACTGCCGCACAACTCACATTTTGAATGGCTTCGTTCTTGTAATTTTTTGTCTATTACGCTCATTTAGGGTGTCTTATAAATTAAATGACACTCCGAAATTTGTCATAAATTGGTTGTTAACATCGCTTGCATTTTTATCATATTTGGCTAATGGTAAACCAAATTCTGTAAAAACTCCAAAACCATTGGTGAAAAAATAACGTGCACCAAGATGTGCGCCAAAGTTTTTCAAACCAATATTCAAACCTGGATAAATATCTAGTTTTTCGTCAATATTGATTACGTTTCCAATATTGGCATTAAAACGTAATTTCATATCAAACTTATCTTTGAAAGGAACACCACTAAGTTCTCCTTCTGAAACACCTAAAACATAAGTTGAAGCAACACCAATTGACATATTTTCGCCAATTCCGTAATCTCCAGAAACAAAAATTCCGTTAGCGCCACTTTGAAGACTTGCGCCAATTTGAGCTTTAAAATCTCCTTTACCTTTAAATGCTTGTGCGTTTACAAAACAAGCTGATGATAACAATAAAAGTGTAATAATTTTTTTCATGTTTTTAAAATTTAATAATTATTGCGGCAAAAATAGTTTAATAAATTTAATTTCTGCCTTTTTCATTAGGGTATAAATCTGGTAATGGTTCACTTTGCCAAAATTCTTTAGAGTCAATATCTAAAATTGTCAATGGTCCTTTGAATGCAGCACCAGTGTCAACATTCCATATGCAAGCTTTATGAACTGGTTTTGTTTCACCTATTTGTGTAACAGGTGTATGACCAATGTAAATTTCAGAATACAATTTTAATCGTCTTGGGTATAAAACATTATCTTTTTCAATATTGGAATCCAAGGACAATGCCGTTTCCCAAAGTGTTCGTTCCCAATAAAACATTCTTGGGAAATATTCATATTTTATACCATTCATATTTGTAAATCCTGCGTGAACAAACAATCTGTTTTGTTCGTCTAAATAATAATTTTCTAGCGTTTTAAGAAATTCTACGTGTTTGTTTTTGGTTTGCGCACTTACATGAACATAAGCCAAAACAGTAGATTCGCCACCATGATTATACCACAACAAATTGTCTTTGCTCTCCGAAAGCCAATCAGACAAAAGCTCATCGTGATTACCACGTAAAAAGACACATTTATGAGTAGTTTTTAATGCGATTAAAAAATCTAATACTTGAGGCGATTGACTCCAACCATCAACATAATCCCCAAGAAAAATAAGTTTATCGTTAGTTGTAACTTTTGCTCTTTCAAAAATTTGATGCAAGGCACGCAATCCGCCGTGAATGTCTCCTATAACAAGTGTTCTACTCATATTTTTTATGTAAACTATTGTACGTCATATTTCATTTTTCGTAAAACTCTGAGCGCTTCTTTGAATGCCAAATATACAATTGGAAATGGTTTTAAAAACGCTTTGGCATCTATCAGTTTTTGTTTTGCTTCTTCAAATCCGTTAAGGTGACAAATCATAAGTGTATGCGGTAAATTTTCTAAATCTTTTTTTTCTCTATTATTCAAAGAAAGTCCTTTTTGTAATTTTGAAATTAATGACAAATTGGAGTTATAAATATGAAACAGCATTTTTTTGTTGAATTCTGGTGGCTCAAAAAGCATTTCTCGATCTATTTTATAATACCCATTATCGTAAAAGAAAATAGTTTGTTTCTCAAGTGGATAATAACTTGTTTTGTCATTCAATCCCAATAAAACATATTCTGTAATAGTGAAGCTTTTATCGTCATAAGTAATGGTAACATCGTCTTGAGCAGAATAAAACAATTTGATTTGTTCATTTACTAGTTCAATATCTACTCTAGAAAGTAAGGTTTTGTCTCGTGATTTTTTAGGAATTCCAGCCCAACAAATTACAAATAATTCTTTAAAAACTTTATATTTTGAAGCCATGTCTTTATGACGAAAATTCATAAAATCTATAACTCCATCTAATGTATATTCGATGCTATTTCTAGAATTATTTTCAATACCGATTACGGTTTCTGAATTTTGATAATTTTTTTCAAAATCAACAGAATCTATAGGGACAGTATTACTTCCGCGTCTTATAAAAACACTATTGGTAAGAATTGTATGGATGCCTTTTTTGAAAAACGAGGCTTTTTTTTTGGGTTTTATTGTCACCAATCCTACTACTTTGTCTTTTGGCAAAATAGGAAACGGAACATTTTCATATTGAATCTTAGGAGGATTTTCTAAATAGGCATTTACAAGATTTTGAATTCTACTATCGTCAAAAAAATCGTCACCTACAATCTCATTATCAAAATCTTCAACACCAACAACGATATACGAATTATTGATTGGATTAGAATTTGACAAAGCACAAATGTGTTTCAAAAATTTTGCTTTTCCTTCTCTTGAATGTAAATTTAGTTGGCGTTTTTTATCATAAAAACTACACTCATCATTGTGAGCGAGTAAATTTTTTATAAGCAAACGCTTGTTTATCATTTGATTAAAAATTTATTAAGGAACGTTTTTACCAATGCTTTCTTCCCAAAAAGCAAACCAATCTTCTAGCGATAATTCTATAGTTGTTGCTTTCATCAATTGAGCTATTCTTGTGGCATCAGCAGTACCACAAACGGGTAATATTCCTGCAGGATGTTTCAAAATCCAAGCTAAAAGTAAGACATCTTTGGGTAAATTATATTTTTCAGAAAACGGGGTCAATAATTTTTGAATACGCTCAGATTGATGAATTGAATCTTTAAAAACAGTACCCAACGGATTCCAAGCCATTGGTGTTATTTTATGAGTTTGCATATAATCAAGACTTCCGTCAAGCATGGCCTCAAGATGTGAAACAGAAAACTGTATTTGATTATAATTGATTTTGGTTTTGGTTTGAATCAAATCACACTGAGAATTGGTGAAATTTGAAACACCAAAATCTAATATTTTACCTTCAGTGATCAATTGAGAAATGGCTTCAGAAATCTCATCAGCATGCATTAAAGGACTTGGTCTGTGCAACAAAAGCAAATCAAGATAATCTGTTTTCAAATTCAATAACGATTCTTCAACAGACCAAATAATATGAGATTTTGAATAATCATAATGCTTAATTTTTGTGGTTCTATTGTCAGATTGCATTTGAATGCCGCATTTAGAAATCAACTGAATGTTTTCTCTAGCAATTTGGCTTTCTTTAAAAGCAGCACCAAAACTAGCTTCGGTTGTATACCCACCATAAATATCTGCATGGTCAAAAGTGGAAATACCATTTTCAAGACAAGTATTCATCAAAGTAATCATTTGATTTGTGTTGAGGTTTTTGCCCCAAACTCCCCAAGTCATCGTTCCGGCAATTATTCTAGAAAAAGGTTTTTTCTGCATTTAAAATTTATATAAAAAAGGTTAAATAAAAGTCAAAAATAAAGTATCATTTTCAAAGTTCTTAAAAAAATAAAAATACTATCACAAATCATCCTTAAAATTGAGTGTTTATAATAAGTTTTAACCATTTTTTAACATCTTACTTCTAAAAAAAAATTCAATTTGCACCACCTAAATAAAGGAACTCACTTTATAGTACTAAAAATATGGAAATGGAAGAAAATACCACAACTCTAGACATTAGAGCGATTAATGAAAAGATTGAAAGAGAAAGTGCTTTTATCGATTTGCTTACAATGGAAATGAATAAAGTTATTGTAGGACAAAAGCATATGATAGAACGATTGTTAATAGGACTTTTAGGTCAAGGACACATTTTACTTGAAGGTGTTCCTGGATTGGCAAAAACTTTGGCAATAAATACTTTGTCACAAGCCGTTCACGGAAGTTTTAGCCGTATACAATTTACACCAGATTTATTGCCTGCAGATGTTGTAGGAACTATGATTTATAACATCAAGGCCAATGAGTTTTCAATTAAAAAAGGACCCATTTTTGCCAACTTCGTCCTTGCGGATGAGATAAACCGTGCTCCGGCCAAAGTACAATCGGCATTATTAGAAGCTATGCAGGAAAAACAAGTGACTATTGGCGACACCACTTTCAAACTAGACCGACCTTTTTTGGTTTTAGCTACTCAAAATCCTATCGAGCAAGAAGGAACATATCCTTTGCCAGAAGCACAAGTCGATCGTTTTATGCTGAAAACCGTTATCGATTATCCAAAAATGGACGAAGAACGAATGGTTATTCGCCAAAATCTGAAAGGTGCTTATGAAAAAGTTAATCAAGTAGTTTCAATAGAGCAAATTCTTCGTGCTCAAGAAGCCGTTCGAGAAGTGTATATGGACGAAAAAATCGAAAAATATATTCTTGATATTGTTTTTGCAACTCGTTACCCAGAAAAATATAAACTAGAAAGTTTAAAACCATTAATAAGTTTCGGAGCTTCACCTCGTGGTAGTATAAATTTGGCAAATGCTGCAAAATGTTATGCATTTATTAAACGTCGTGGATATGTAATTCCAGAAGATGTTCGTGCAGTTGTTCACGATGTATTGCGTCACAGAATAGGAATTACTTATGAAGCCGAAGCAGAAAACATAACTTCTGTTGAGATTATAAACAAAATTATAAACGAAGTAGAAGTGCCTTAAAAGAAGCAAAGATATAAGCAATTAAATTCTATTGCCTATTGCCTATTGCCTATTGCCTTTATAAAATGGATACAAAAGAATTACTCAAAAAAGTACGTAAAATAGAAATTAAAACCCGAAGATTGAGTGATCATATCTTTTCGGGTGAATATCATACTTCTTTTAAAGGTCGCGGAATGACATTCTCGGAAGTGCGTCCATACCAATATGGGGATGATATACGTGCAATTGATTGGAATGTAACCGCAAGATACAACGAAGCTCATGTAAAAGTTTTTGAAGAAGAACGTGAATTGACCATGATGCTAATGGTTGATATTTCGGGATCAGAAAGTTTTGGAACTAAAAATCAATTCAAAAAAGATATCGTTACAGAAATTGCTGCAACCATGGCTTTTTCTGCAACTCAAAACAATGATAAGATAGGTTTGATTTTATTTTCTGATCAAATCGAATTGTATATTCCACCAAAAAAAGGTCGTTCGCACGTATTGCGCATCATTCGCGAATTGATAGAATTTGAACCCAAAAGTAACAAAACAGATATTGCTCAAGCATTAAAGTTTTTGTCTGGAACTCAAAAAAAGAAAGCAATTGTATTTGTGATATCAGATTTTATGGCGGAAGATTACGAACAAACCTTGAAAATAGCATCAAAAAAACATGACATAACCGGAATTCGAGTATATGATATTCGTGAAGAAAAAATGCCAAATATTGGTATGGTTTCAATGCTTGATGCAGAAACGGGAATGACACAAGTAATAAATACTGGTTCAAAATCGGTCAGATTAAGTTATGAGAAATACTATCAGGATAAAATTAATTATTTTAAAGAAACTTTTAGTAAATCTGGGTCTGGAGTTGTAAACACAAGAGTTGACGAGAGTTATGTTACAAAATTATTAGGTTATTTTAAATCGAGATAAGATAAAATCTAAAATCGTTAATCAAAAATCAAAAGTTTTTAAATTATAAAATGAATTTCAAACTATATATATTATTACTATTTACAACAACTGTTTTTGCACAACAAAAGCAAGTTATAACAAGTATTGATACTACTAAAAATAAAATTGGAGCCGAATTTAAGGTGACTATAAAAACTTCGGTTGACACTTTATCAAAAGTGGTTTTTCCAAACTTGAAAAACTTTGGTGCTCTTGAGGTTATACAATCCTATCCGATTGATACTGTAAAAAACAACAATCGATATGAGCTGGTAAAAAAATACGGGTTAACTCAATTTGATTCAGGAAAATATACAATTCCTTCAATCAAAATTTTAATCAACAATACACCTTTTTTAACCGATAGTATTCCAGTTGAAGTTTCAAATGTAGTTGTAGATACTCTTAAACAAAAAATGTACGACATCAAACCAATTGCCGAAGTTACTTCGAGCAAAAGTTGGATATGGAAATTGTTGCTTGTTTTGCTATTATTGGCAGGAATTGGTGCTTTTGTATATTGGTTTCTAAAAAAACGTCAAACCAAGAAAATCGAAGAAGATTTATTTAAAACTCCTATTGAAAAAGCAACCAATTTGCTTAATAAATTAGAGAAAAAAGAACTTTGGCAAAAAGGCGAAATCAAAGCCTATTATAGCGAATTGACCGATATTGCAAGAAATTATATCGAAGAAGCCATAGATATTCCAGCAATGGAAAGCACCACATCAGAATTAATTGAAGGTTTGCGTATTACATCTCAGAAGAAAAAAATGGGACTTTCGCAAGAAACGATTGAAAATTTGGAACGTGTTTTGAAACAAGCCGATTTAGTAAAATTTGCGAAATCAAAACCACTAGATTTTGAAATTACCGAGGATAGAAAGAAAATAGAAAAAGCTATTATTACTCTAGACAAATCAATTCCTGTTGTAATAGAAAACCAAGAAGAACTTTTGTTAAATGAGTTGCAACGACAAGAACAATTGAAATTGCAATTACAAAAAAAGAGAAAAAATAGAATTCTAACAGCACTAGGATTTGTACTTGGAGCAATTTTAGGAATCTTACTTTTCTTTATTGTAACAAAAGGATTTGATTTTGTAAAAGACACCATATTAGGCAATCAGTCAAAAGAATTATTGGAAGGCGAATGGGTGTATAGCGAATACGGAAATCCAAGTGTAAAGATAGAAACCCCAAAAGTTTTACATAGAATTGATATTTCGAAATCACTTCCAAAAGAAGGAATGGCGTTGATCAAAGAAATGCAATCCTTTGCTTATGGAACTTTATTAGACAACCTTTATATTATGGTTTCTACCATAAAATATAAGCAAAATGGCGAACTTGATTTATCTAAATCAATTGAGGGTTCAATTCAAGGTATTGAAGCACAAGGTGCCCAAAATATGATTGTAAAACAAGATGAGTTTTTGACTAAAGAAGGTATAAAAGGATTGAAAGGATACGGTACTTTTTCTAAAATTGATAATATTACAAAAAGTAGCACCAAGATTTATTATGAGATTTTACTTTTTAGTCAAGAAGGCGGTTTACAACAAATAATGATGATGCACAAAGAAGGTGATCAATATGCCAATCAAATATCGGAACGAATTTTAAACTCGGTCGAACTTAAAAAAGTATCTGAATAATGAAAGAAGTCACTTTTTTAAACCCAGAGTTTTTTTGGCTTTTCCTTTTGCTTCCAGTAGCAATTGCTTGGTTGTTTTGGAAAAGAAACGAACAATCACCAACATTAAAAATGAGTTCGCTGAAAGGTTTTCAAGCATCAAAATCTATTTTGGCAAAACTAAAACCATTACTATATGTCATGAGATTGTTGGCATTAAGTTCTTTAATAATTGCAATGGCAAGACCAAGAACAGTAGATATTAGCAATCAAACCAAAACCACAAAAGGAATCGATATTGTTATGGCTGTTGACGTTTCTGGCAGTATGCTTGCCAAAGATTTGAGACCAAACAGAATGGAAGCGCTGAAAAAAGTAGCCGAAAAATTTGTTGAAGAAAGACCAAACGATAGAATAGGATTGGTGGTTTATGCAGCAGAAGCGTATACAAAAACACCAGTAACAAGTGATAAAGCAGTTATTCTTGACGCCATAAACAGTATTAAATATGATAATGTTCTGCAAGACGGAACAGGAATCGGAATGGGATTAACAACTGCAGTCAACAGATTAAAAGACAGCAAAGCCAAAAGCAAAGTAATTATTTTGTTAACAGACGGAGTAAACAATGCTGGATTTATTGAGCCAGAAACCGCATCAGATATTGCACAACAATACGGAATAAAAGTGTATACCATAGGAATTGGAACCAACGGAATGGCCGAATTTCCCTATGCGATTGCGCCAAACGGTCAGTTTCTTTTTAGAATGATGCCTGTAGAAATTGATGTAAAATTATTGCAAAGCATAGCGCAAAAAACCGGCGGAAAATATTTTAGAGCTACAGGAAACGAAAAATTAGCTCAAATATATGCTGAAATCAACAAACTAGAAACCACCGAAATAGAAGAATTAAAGTTCTACGATTTTGATGAAAAATTCAGACCTTTTGTGTGGATTGCTGGTTTATTATTGTTGTTAGAAATTACTTTGCGAAACACCATTTTTAGAAGTTTTATATAAAAATTATGTACGAATTAGAAGAAAAAGGATATTTATATTTATTAATCATCATTCCAATATTGGCAGTGGTTTTCTTGTATCTTCAATTCTGGAAAAGAAAAAAACAAAGAGAATTTGGAGATTTAGATTTAGTAAAAAAATTAAGTCCAGAAAAATCTATTTTCAAACCCATATTGAAATTTGTTGTTTTATTATTGGCCTTGGTTGGATTAATTTTAGGGTTGGTCAATCCGAAAATTGGAACCAAAATGGAAACCGTAAAACGTGAAGGTATCGATATTGTTTTTGCCGTCGATTTATCAAAAAGTATGCTTGCAGAAGATGTAGCACCAAGCAGATTAGAAAAAAGCAAACAATTGGTTTCTCAAATCATTAATCAACTTGGGAATGATAGAATAGGAATTGTAGCCTATGCAGGAAACGCATTTCCCGTTTTGCCCATTACAACTGATTATGCTGTTGCCAAAATGTTTCTTCAAAGTATGAATACCAATATGGTTTCATCAGTAGGAACATCATTAGACGAAGCAATAAAATTATCATCAACCTATTTTGATAAAAACAATAAAACAAGTAAATTACTAATAATGATTTCTGATGGAGAAGATCACTCCGAAGGTGCTTCAGATGCTGCAGAAGAAGCCAATAAATTAGGAATTAAAATTATTACAATTGGTGTAGGAACAGAAAAAGGCGGGCCAATTCCCATTAAACAAAATGGAGTTGTAGAAAGTTTCAAAAGAGACCAAAACAATGAAGTCGTTATCACCAAATTAAATCAAGAAAGTTTAGCCGAAATCGCAAAAGCTACCAAAGGTGGTTATATAAACGGAAGCAACACCAAAGAAGTTCTAGATTATATCAAGAAAGCCTTGAATAATATACAAAAAACCGAATTCGAATCAACTCAAATGGCCGATTTTCAATCACAGTTTCAATGGTTTTTGGGTATAGCTTTTGTATTGTTGTTTTTGGATATTTTCTTTTTGGAAAGAAAAACAAATTGGATTAAAAAGTTGAATTTATTTAATGAAAAAGAATAATGAGGAATTTAATTTTTTATAGTGTTTTATTACTTTCTTTGGCAACTTTTGCCCAAGAAAAAGACATTTATTTGCCAAAAGCAAACGATGAATTTGTTGCCAAAAAATATGCAGATGCCGAAGCAAATTATAGAATTTCTATTTCAAAATCACCATCAAAAGCAATTGCAAGTTATAATTTAGGAAATTCTATTTATAAACAAAACCAAGCAAGCGAAGCAAAATTTGCTTATTTGAAAGCTATCGAAAACACAAAAACACGACCAGAAAAGCACCAAGCATTTCATAATTTAGGAAATGTTTTTATGAAAGAAAAAAATTATACGCAAGCGGTTGAAGCCTATAAAAATGCATTAAGAAATAATCCTCAGGATGAGGAAACAAGATATAACTATGCATTAGCAAAGAAAATGCTAAAAGAAAATCCTCCTAAAGACGACAAGAAAAAAGACAAGAAAGACAAAAAGGACGACAAAAAAGATCAAGATAAGAAAGATCAAGATAAAAAGGATCAGGATAAAAAGGACGATAAAAAAGAAGGCGACAAGGACAAAAAAGAGGATAAACCAGAAGAAAAACCTCAACCAAAACCAGGCGGAATTTCTAAAGAACGTTTGCAAAACCTAATGGATGCCGTTAATAATGAAGAAAAGAAAGTACAAGACAAAGTAAATGCTAAAAAAATTAAAGGAAAACCAGTTCAGACAGAAAAAGACTGGTAATCAATAATTTAATTTGTCAATTTGATAATTTTAAAATGAAAAAATATATAATACTGTTTTTATTATCGATACATGGACTTTATGCTCAAGTTCAATTTGAAGCAAAAGTCAGTAAAAACACGCTTGGCTTAAACGAAAGATTACGTATCGATTTTATGATGAATGATGATGGAGATAATTTTTCACCACCATCTTTCGAAGGTTTCAGAATTGTTGGTGGACCAAGTCAGCAAGTAAGTCAATCTTGGATAAATGGTAGGAGTTCTTTCAATAAATCCTATTCCTATTTTTTATTACCAACTCAAAAAGGAGTACTAACAATCAAACAAGCATCGGTAGAAATTAACGGACAGATTTACAAAACCAATCCAATAAAAATCACCGTTACCAATGCTGTAGAGCAACCTCGAGATCCAAATGATCAACCTCAAGTTTCTGCCAACGATGCCATTCATTTGGTAGCAGAAATTTCTAAAGGAAATCCGTATGTAAACGAACCTATTACAGTAGTTTACAAACTCTATTTTAGTTACAATATCGGAATTACAAACTGGCGAGAACTCAACAAACCTAAGTATAATGATTTCTGGAGTCAGAATATAGACATCAAACAATTGGTAGCCGAAGAAGGAAATTATAATGGTGAAAAATACCGATATGTAGTTTTGAGAAAAACAGTACTTTATCCTCAAAAATCAGGAAAATTAGAAATCGAACCACTTTCTTTAGATATTGATTGCCAAGTTCCAACCAATAGAAGAAATATTTTCGGACAAGTGCAAGTGGTAGAGGATAACAAAAGAGTATCTGCAGGAAGCAAAACAATAACGGTAAAACCGTTACCGGAAGCAGGTAAACCAGTAGACTTTAGTGGCGCTGTTGGACGTTTTAATTTTTCAGTAACTCCATCAAAAACCAATCTTAAAAATGGAGAATCATTAGATTTAAAAGTAGTTGCATCTGGAACTGGAAATCTAAAATTGTTCACATTACCAAAACCAGTGGTTCCAAGTTCACTAGAAATGTATGATCCTGTACATAATGAAAATGTGCAAACACCACTTTCTGGTATGAACGGAAGTATCTCAGATTCCTACACGATTATTCCTCAATTTAAGGGGAAATATCCAATCAAACCAATGGCATTTACCTATTTTGATTTGGGTTCTTCAAGCTATAAAACCATCACGTCGCCAGAAATTATGATTAATGTTCTTGATGGACCAACTTCTGAAAACAATGCTGTTGCAAATGCAAATCCTGGCGTTTCAAAAATGAAAGTTTCTGCAGGAGAGCAATTTCAATTTATTCAATTAAAAACCAAATTGACCAATACCCATAAAAAAGATTTTTTAGGATCAACATTGTTCTATACACTTATGTTTGTGCCGTTTTTAATTATTCCTATTGTGGTTTTGTTTAGAAAGAAAAAAGAAGCTTTAGATGGGGATATTGTTGGAAATAAAATCAAACAATCAAACAAATTGGCCAAAAAATATTTGTCTGAAGCCAAAACACAAATCAATAACAAAGAGTTGTTTTATATTTCTCTCGAAAAGGCAATGCATAATTTCTTGAAAGCAAAATTAAACATTGAAACATCAGAAATGAGCAAAGACAAAATCAAAGAAATATTATTGACTAGAAACGCCAATTCTGAAACTGTTCAATCATTTATTGCTTTAACCGAAAACTGCGAAATGGCAAGATATGCTCCATCATCGAGTGTAGCAATTCAACAAGATTATGACAAAGCAGTAGGAATCATATCAGATTTAGAAAAACAGATATAACAATTGATAATGTAAAATTGACAATTGATAATAACAAAAAAATGAAAAAAATAGTCTTCATAATTTTATTAATTTCACAAATAATTTTTGCTCAAAGTAGCTTCGAAAAAGGCAATACTTTGTATCAAAGCGGTAATTATGAATCTGCAATTACGGCATACGAAAGTGTTATAAGTGCTAAGAAACAATCTCCTGAGTTGTATTTTAATTTAGGAAATTGTTATTACAAATTAAACAAAGTTGCACCGGCAATTTATAATTATGAAAAAGCTTTGGTTTTAGATCCTAATAATAAAGAAGTTCTTAATAATTTAAAATTTGCTCATAAACTTCAAATCGATGAGATAAAAGAAGTTCCAAAAGTTGGGTTTGCCAAATTACTTCGCGATTTTACTGCAAATTTTCATTATGATAGTTGGGCTTGGATTTCGGTTGGACTAGCGTTTTTGTTTTTAATGTTTTTCTTGGGATATTATTTTTCGCAATTTACGCTCTATAAAAGAATTTTCTTTATCGGAATGTTTGTTCTCGTTTTCTTGATTCTGATAAGTGTTTTGTCAGCCATTTTTGAAAAAAATCATTATCAAAACGAACGACCAGCAATTGTTTTCGCAGAAGTTGTATCGGTAAAAAACGAGCCTAAAACTTCGGGTTCAGAAGTACTTATACTTCACGAAGGAACAAAAGTTTTTGTTTTGGAAACATTAGATAATTGGAAAAAAATTCAACTTACCGATGGTACAGAAGGTTGGATTGAGAATACTGCAATCAAAGAAGTAAAATAATTATTTTGTTTCAGATTTTGGTTGTACTTTTTCTCTCAAATCTACAAACCAATTTTTCAAAACAGGTAATAAAACGTCAGAAGTTTTCAAAAGCGGATTAAAAAACAATGATTTTTCTTGAGTTTCTTTAGAAACAATAGTATTGTTGAGGTTTACTTTTTGAAACAAACTCAATACAATTCCAAGTAATAATGCGGTTTTAAGAGTGGCAAATACAGCTCCGCCAAGTTTATTAAGCCAACCTAAGAATACAAAACTTGCAATTCCCGAAAAAACTTTTGCCAATAAGTGAATCGCTATTACGACTAGAACAAGAGTAATTACAAATGCAGTTACTTTTGCTGATTTGCTTTCGCCAATAAAAGTGCCAACAACATACGAAAACTTCACTGCAATATAAATTCCTATAAAAAAGGAAACAAGTGAAGCTAATTCTACAAAAAGACCGTTTCTCAAGCCGCGGATTAATCCAAAAACCAACAATGCTGCTATAATTATATCAATAAAACCCATAAAATTTAATTAAAAATAAAAAGGCAAATATAATAGAAAAGAATAAAGAACATAGAAAAGTGACAGAAGAGTCCAAATGTAATATATTTGCAAAATTATAATTCATAAAGCAGAAAAGTCTATTTTCTATACTCTTTTCTCTTATTTCTAAAAAAACAAATGTCAAGAGACACACAACTTAAAGAACGCTGGGAACAGCTTGTCAATATACTTTCTAATCAGTTTTCGCAAGGCGAAGATTTAGATCTTGACGCCATTATTTATTTAATAGGTGTTCAAGAACTAGGAAAAGTGCACCAAAAATATAAAAAAGACGAAAAACTCAATCTGATGCACATAGCCATTTGCAGATTGCTAGAACCTTACGGGTTTTATGAATTTGAGTATTTTGATGAAGATGGTTGGCCACATTTTATTGTAAAAGAAGAATTACCACCACTAAAGGCTGGAGAACAATCAGTTTTAATGAAAGAAGCCATTGTCAATTATTTTCTTGAAAAAGAACTTATAAAATAAAATACAAAAAGCTAAATTTGCACTCTCAATTACGCATCGAATATGATAGATAAGATAAAAGAATATATTGGCGAAGCTCAAGCATTCAACACACAAAACCCTGCTGAACTAGAAAATTTCAGAATTAAATTCCTAGGAAGCAAAGGGTTGTTGAAAGACTTTTTTGCAGAATTTAAAAATGTTCCAAACGATCAGAAAAAAGAATTCGGGCAAGTAATTAATTTATTAAAAACAACTGCCGAAGACAAAGTAAAAAACATTCAAGAATTACTTGATAGTAAAGAAGAAATAAAAGGTTTTTATGGCGATTTAACATGTCCGAGTGAGCCAATTTCTATTGGTTCTCGTCATCCGATATCTTTGGTTAAAAATCAAATTATTGATATTTTTTCAAATATTGGCTTCAATGTTTCTGAAGGTCCAGAAATTGAAGACGATTGGCATAATTTTACCGCATTAAATCTACCAGAATATCATCCGGCAAGAGATATGCAAGACACCTTTTTTATTCAGACCAATCCAGATATTTTGTTGCGTACGCATACTTCATCCGTGCAAGTGCGTTATATGGAAAACAACAAACCACCAATCAGAACCATTTCTCCAGGAAGAGTTTTTCGTAACGAAGCCGTTTCATCGCGTTCGCATTGTATTTTCCATCAAGTGGAAGGGTTGTATATTGACAAAGATGTTTCGTTTGCCGATTTGAAACAAACGCTTTTGTATTTCACCAAAGAAATGTTCGGAAAATCGAAAATTCGTCTGCGACCAAGTTATTTTCCGTTTACAGAACCAAGCGCTGAGGTTGATATTTATTGGGGTTTAAAAACCGAAACCGATTACCGAATTACCAAAGGAACAGGTTGGTTAGAAATTATGGGTTGCGGAATGGTTGATCCTAATGTGTTAAAAAATTGCGGCATCAATCCAGATGAATATAATGGTTTTGCTTTTGGAATGGGAATTGAGCGTATTGCAATGTTGTTGTATCAAATAGGAGATATTAGAATGTTTTATGAAAACGATGTGCGTTTCTTAGAACAATTTAAAGCAAGTATATAAAAATTATACTACCTGACAGGTTTTTAAAACCTGTCAGGTATACTTAACAATGAAGAAAGATATCATAATCCCCGAAGTTGAAAATGTTTTCCTAGCAGCAGTCCAAGAATGGAGTGATGACTTTATGGAAAAAGTTTGGTATGTTTATCTTGTAAACGATAGCGATTTTCAATTAGATAGCGTTATGGTTGTCTCGAAAGCATTCGGAACCATTGATGGCGAAATGAAAAAAACATCGCTTTTGCGACATGCTTTTGTAGAAATTCCTGCTGTTTCTGTAGTAAAAGTAGAAATGATAGAAAAAAGTGTGCTCGTTTTGAATAATGAATTTATGGTTACCTTCTTTATTGGAAATACCTTATACGACAAGAAATTTATTTTTAGAGCCAACACAATCACTCCAGATTATGTCGAAGAAGTACCCATTTTGTTTGTTGATGGGGTTATTGTGAGGTAATTGTAATTTGAATTTGTCATTTCGACGAAGGAGAAATCTCATAATGAGAGCAAAATAATGAGTTATGGGCTATTTTTGAGAAACAGAAAACAGAAATAAAATCAACAATAAAAGAAAATGAGAAATACAATTATTACATTATTATTAGTTTTGAGTAGTAACACTTTCGGACAAACAAAATATCAAAAAGGAATTTATTTAAGTTTTGAAGATATAATTCAAAATAAACCAAGTGCAAATTATAATGTTGAATTAGAAAAAAGAACCGAAGGTGAAATTAAAATGAATGGTGGTAATGACTATCAATTAAATCCTTTAGATAAATCAACTAACAGAGGTGAATTAAAAAAAGTAGTTGATGCGTATTCCGACGGAGAAAATTTATATTTAAATTGTACTAAACTAGAAATTAGTAAATGGTACGCTAAAGTAATAAGTGATAAAAAATATTTTGTTTTTAGTGGTTCATTCCCAAATAAATATAAAGATTATGGATTAGATCTTGATAATTTGGCATTTATGTTTGGTGGATTTGGTGGAGGTCTAAGCGCAATGAAATTAGCTATGTTGAGATTTCCTTATATTATGGAAAAGTCATCTAAAAAGATAACTTTAGTTTCTGAAAAAAACATAACTGAAGTTTTAGCAAATGACAAAGAACTTTTAGAAAAGTACAACCAAGATTCAGAAAAAAATAAAATGGAAACAATTCTAAAATATCTTGCAGAGTGGAATGAAAAGCAATAAAAAAACAGCCCATATCAGCTATTACAGGGGATTTGGGCAATAGGCTTAATGGAAAGTTGGTTTTGTATTTGTGATGATTTGGCAAATCCGAAAATAGGGTTTAATTTAGTCCCAAACCCGCTATAGTACCAGAAAGATTTCTCCCGCGTCGAAATGACGGAAATAATTCTTAATCCAACTTTTCAGTTAGTTTTTTAAATACTTTTTTTGCATCTTTCCCTTCATACAAAATAGCATAAACGGCATCAATAATAGGTGTTTTTGCTTTGTAGTTCTGGTTGAGTTGCCAAGCACTTTTGGTAGCATAATATCCTTCGGCAACCATACTCATTTCCATCATTGCAGATTGTACGGTATAACCTTTACCAATCATATTGCCAAACATTCTATTTCTAGAAAACACAGAATATCCTGTTACTAATAAATCTCCTAAATAAGCAGAGTTATTAATGTTTCTTTTCATTTTGTGCACTTTACGAATAAATTTCTTAATCTCACGAATGCCGTTACTCATCAAAACCGATTGAAAATTATCACCATAGCCAATACCGTGAGCAATTCCTGCAGCAATAGCATATATGTTTTTGAGCATTGCCGCATATTCGGTACCAATAATATCATCCGATATTTTTGCTTTGATGTAGTTTCCAGACAAACATTTGGCAACTATTTTTGCTTTATTAGCATCGCCACAAGCAATAGTTAAATAAGATAATCGTTCGAGAGCAACTTCTTCTGCGTGACAAGGACCAGTAATTACTCCAATATTTTCAAAAGGGATGTCATAGACTTTATTAAAATGTTCACCAACAATTAAGCTTGTTTCTGGAACAATACCTTTTATGGCGGAGAAAATTACTTTGTCTTTTAAACTTTCTGTAAGTTTTAAAAGTTCACCACCCAAAAAAGCAGAAGGAATAGCAAAAATGATATAATCAGCATATGCAACCGCTTCGTTAATATCGCTTGTAAGTTTCAGTTTTTGAATATTAAATTCTACAGAACTCAAATAATTTGGATTGTGATGATGTGTTTTGATATGAGCAATTGCCTCTTCATTACGCATATACCAAGCAATTTCAGGAAGATTTACGCATAACATTTTTGCAATAGCAGTTGCCCAACTTCCACCACCGATTACTGCAAATTTTGGATATTCGATCATTTTTTATTATTCTTTATTCAAATGTACTCAAAAAGGAATTAATTATAAAAACTATTCTAACTTCATAAAACTATAATCGAAAAATCAAAATGTACATAAATCCAATTTGAAATGTACATTTTTTTACAAATATACATCAAAATTTAAACCTCATTTAAACATTAGTTAAATGAGGTTTTTTTATCAAAAAAGTGAAAGATTTTACGGTGTGCGATAACAAACCGCTTCCACCAAATAAATCTACATAAGTAGCAGTAGGCGAATATCCTAGTAATGCAGGTTTAAACTGCTTGAGAAACTTTCTCTTTTGTCCCATAAACGGCAACGGTGCCGTTGTAAAAATTTTTTTTTTTAATTCCATTCTTTTTTTTGATTGATGATTGATGATTCTTTACCTTTGCCCTTCTCAGGATAATTAATTAAAACAGCAAAGCCACGAGCAAGAAGACATATGTCCTCCAACGCTCGTGGCTTTGGCTATAAATTAAATTACCCTGAGAAGGTATTAATTTGTTGGAGGACTTTTTTTATTCCACCTCCTAGAAATTAAGCTGCTTCTGGAACCTTCTGTTTTTCAGAATTAGCTGCTGCACCTGGACCAGTAATTACCGTTGCAATAACATACAAAACTCCTGCAAACAAACCTGATAATAAAATTGTTTGCCACTCTGTCCAAGTTACAGGAACATAACCTGAAACTCTAAAAGCTTTTATAGCCATCGCTAAAGCTCCTAAAAAAGCAATAAGAAAACCCTTAATCAGCTCTCTTAAATTAATTTGAAAAATCGGACTTACCATATATTTAAAATTTAATTGGTTAAAATGTTATTGTTTTTGTAATTATATTGCTTTTAACACTAGCATTACCCTGTTCATCAACAGCAACAATTGAAAAGTCATAAGTATATCTATAAACTACAGGTATATTTATAATAGTAACAGTGCTTCCCGTGATAGAAACATTTATATCATTAGCATCAGTTCCACTACGATAATAAACAGGAAAACCACAATATAATTTATACCATAAATTAGCTGGAGTAGATACTGCATCACCACCATTTAACTCGGCAACAACCGTTAAGGTATTACCAACTTGAGTAACACTTGTTAAATTCATAGTAGCCGGAACAACTACTTCTGGACTTACTAGCAATGGTGTAATAATTTCTATAGGTTGGATATTTAAGTCATAATATCTTTTTTCAATAATCTTTAAAGATGCGTAATCGTAGTGCAATCCATCGTTAGTAGTTAAACCAGTATTTGGTATAACTTTAAAATAAGGATCTACACTTGCTTTTTGATTAAGCATAGCGTTATATTGAGCTGTTCTAGGCGTTCTTTGAAATATTTCAACAAAGGTAATTGGAACACTTGTTCCAAATTTTGATCGATACAATGCTATAAGCCTGTCCAATTCATTACCAGCGTCATCAACTAAATATTGAAACTCTGAATTATTTTCACCTAAAATAAAGATTATATGAAAAAAAACTCTCTTACCACTAGCAAGCAATTGATTTATTCCTTTGGTAGCAAAATTATTTATATAGTTCTGCCAAACAGTTCCTCCTTTAAGATGCTCAACAATTTCAGTGCCACCTGCAGCCAATTTTATAATATGTAATACATTACCAGGATCAATAGCTTCTTGACGTTCAGCCATAGTTAATTCTAATCCATGCTTACCAGTATTGTTATAGTAATTATTACCACTAGCAATGTTTAAATTAGCAAAATTGGAGTTAATATGACTCCATATTTTAGCATAAGCAGTTGAATCTATTTCTGAAGAAAGTGCTTGTGAATTATAACCTTCACCTGCTCCATTACTTTGGCCACCTATCCATACTACCATAATAGAATTAGATGGTAGTATGAATTTAGAAGCAGTAACAATAGCTTTCTTAGCCTTTATTATAAATCTTGAAAATAGTTTTGGCATATTATTGAATTTGAAGGTCGTAGAATCTACGGTTAGAAGATTGCATATATCCTTTGAAATAAATTCCTGCACTTTGTGCTGCAAAAGTGTGTAGCAATACTTCGGTGGTGCCGTTGAAGTAATACAATAAAACAGCTGATGTTCCACTGTTTCTTGCTAATCTTAAATAATTAGTAGTATTAGCAACCAAGGTTGTTGCTCCTGCATCTGGATTAACCGGTGTTGAACCTACCTTTACACCATAAGTACTATCAACAGCTAAAACTAAATTCCAAGTAGAATATATATCTGTATTAGCGCTAGAGTCATCTAAACCAATCCAGAAATCTTTAGTATAAACATCTTTTATGAAGACTTTTACTGAGAAAGCATTCGGTTTAGTAGTGTTATATTTTAAAAACGCATTAGTTGTATTAGATGCTATTGTTGCAGGTGTTCCTCCTGTGTAAGTGAAAGCTGCGCTTATCGCACTGTTAACATTGTCCAATATTACATAACTAGCCACTGGAGGCGTATGTATTGTGTTTAAAGAAAACGCTGCAGATACATTTCCTGCTTCATCACGTGCTTTGATTGAAAATTGATAAGTAGTACCTCCTGTAATTGGAACTCCTGTAATTTCCATATTTGCCCCAACTATAGATTTATTTGAAGATGCTTTCAAAATAGTGGCGAAAAGAGTTTCTGATCCTAAAGGGCCATTATAAATTAATATATCTAAATTAGCTGAAGCACTATAAGCATCTGTAGGAGTTGCAAATACAAATTTTACAGAAGTACTAGGCACATCATTTGTTATCGTTAAAGCTCCTACTGTTGATGGAATTCCTGTATCCACTCCTGAGTTAACTATATTACAAGTTACATTTCCTTCTCCATCACGCTCAAAATATAACTTATTGATTTGTCCAGGAAAGAAACTTCCAAAAGTCATCCAAGTAGTAGGAATTGCTAAAGTGCTGTTATTGTAGTAAACAACTGCTTGACCACCACGAACTGCTCCTGTGGTATCAAATGTCAAAGTTCCAGTTCGTGGTGCAGCTACTGAACCATAATAGTCACCAATGCTACTGTCAAAAGTTATTGTATTTGTGTTTTTTAAAGTTGATGTTGGTGGAACTCCTGCCGGTCCTTGTGCACCAGTTAATCCAATTGGTCCTTGTGGTCCAACTGGTCCAACTGCACCATCAATTCCATTTACACCATCAACTCCATCTTTACCATCTCTATACAATTGTACTTCTACGCTTACTGCTTCTCCTGATTCACTTATTACTACATTCATTACTTTATAATTGTTAAGTTGCCTTTAAAAATTACCCATTTCACATCAGTTCTAAAAATTTCAAAATAATAAGAATCTACTGGTATTGACTGATTTTCTGGTTTGATATTTAATGTCATCAAATCACCTTCTACTAATAATGGTGATATTGTAATAACAGTTTCAGTATTCTTAACCGGACTATTCCAAATTTTAAAGGCATAGTTTCCTGTCCAAGGTTCCGAAGCTTTAAAATATATTTTTCTATCTTCTTTTTCACCGATATTTAAAATATCTACGCCGACGGCAATACTTGCGTCTATTGTTACTTTTTGCATATTGTTAATTTATTGGAACTCTTATTTCAAATTGAACAAAATTCAATGCCGCATTATTAAATGTACTATCAGAGGTTTGAAAACCATATATCCACGCAAAACCAAAACCTATATCGCCTGCGTTGGCTCTAAATCCACCTCTACCAGAAACAAATATTCTACAACCTGGTTGAATATCCGGATGTATAATTTTTATACGGCCAACTGCATCATTTACATAATTCACTGCACCAGTTAGCTCATTAGTATCAAAAATTACTGTAAAAGGTTGACCAAAAGTGATGTCAGCATCACCAGTATACCCAGCCACAACTTTATAATTTCTTTTTTGAGCATTAAATGCATCCGATAAATTATTGATATATTCTCTGAGAATTTCAAACTCTAGAGCACTCAAAAAATACTTTGATGGCTTACCAGCAATTGCTAACAATTTCTCAGCAGAATCTTCTTTTGTTTCTATTTGTAGATGGTTTGGGTTTGCATCCAAAACAACCGATTGATCTTGTGCCATTATAAATTAGATTTGATTTCAGTTAAGTTTTTCAATTTTGTATAATAAGCGTTTGAAAAAGCAGTAAAATTCGCCGATGATATTGTAATTACATTTCCTGCAATATTCAAATAATCAGAACTTGAAGGTACTAATATCGTAACCGCTTGCAATCGTAACCTAAAAGCTTCATCCATTGCAAAAGTATTGCCGCTATATACAAAGGTTCCAGAATTGATATCATTTATTGTAGATGCTTGATTTCTTAATAGTTGCTTCAAATCATACTCGTTTTTAAAATCCAACATTTCTTGAGTAGTTCTTGCAACTAATGCTCCATCAGAGATATAAACAGGATATACGCCACTTACCAATGCTGGTAAATTGTTTTCTGTAACAATTAATGGATTTGAAGCTTCACCCATTGCGGTCAACTCTGCTAAACTTTTTGCCCATAAACTAAAGTTTACATAAGGCTTATTTGCTAATGAAAATGCTTTGTAATAATTCATAATTAATTGGCTATAATTAAATATTCAACTGCTAAATTTTGAGTAAATGAACCACCTTCACGTCCTACCAAAACAAAACGATCTGTTAGTTTATTATTGTCAACGGTAGACCAAACGGTGGTATCTACCATACCATTATTCAAATGAGTTAATGTATAAAGTACAGTATAGTTGATAGTCCCAACATCAGGAAAGATAATAAATCTTGCCTCAGCTGTTCCGTTTGGAAAATCACCCAATACCTGTCTGCCTTGATGTAAAACATTAGGTATGATGGGTTTATTTTTAATAAACGAGTCTAATAAATTATTATTGACATCCCAATCTGCCTGAACATTGACTTCAGCTCCAGTTTCAATTGTTGCCAATTTGTCTTTTTGAGGTGTCGTGTAATTATTATCAGTATGCACATAATTAGCATCAAACACTGGTGAAACTCTTATAAAATTACTTAACACTTCACCATCAACTAAATCAACAACTGCATTGGTATATCGAAAAACCTGTTCGTTTTGACCGTTTTTAAAGCCCAAAGTTTGAGTAACCACATTCTTCTTTATTTTACTTAATAAAGTTCCTGCTGTTTGTTCAAAATAGCATAGTTCACCATCAATATAGAGATATCCTGCAGTAATGTTTGGACCTACAATTTTACAACCCGAAATGATAAAATTTCCCACATCCGGAACGTTGCAAAAAGCCACAAACATTTTCAATATTTGAAAGTAAGCTTCTTGAAGTTTTCTTAAAGTAAATTGCTTAAAGCGATATCCACCGTTTTTTGTAAAATCTATGAAGTTCATATTGAGTAAATTTCAATTATATGTTTTTTTCCTATGTATCGGTAGCTATCTACCAGTGCTCTTAAACTTATTTCATCAAATGTTATAGTGTCCGGCATAAAGATGATCCAACTATATGAAAACACACCTTCGTTATCGCCCTCTAAAAAAACATCATCCGGACTTTCTATATCATCATCTTCCAAAAACGAAACTTCCGTTTCACCATCTTGATAAATGTATAATTTGTCAAATTTTGGCAAATCATCAATATAAATCTTCTTGGTTGCTTCGTGGTTCTGGTGATCGTAGTTTGCAACAGCAAACGATTCATTTAACATTTTTTCTAAATAGATCTTCGCACCATTGTGTTGCATCTTATATAGAGTTTCGTCAGCAATTCGTTGCATTGGCGCACTACAAGAATTCACAACTGCGAGTATCTTACTTTTTCGTAAAAAAGTAGGCAATAGCAAAAAGCAAAGTCTTTTAAAATTAATTGTTGACCAATACATACGGCAAATAGTTTAATTCTAAATCAACATTGTTTATTTTAAAATAACCGCTTTCGGCTATTTTTGATCGTGTAAAATCTTCAAACGGTATTGCATCAAATGACCATTGCATGAGTTCCACTTCTACCAAATTAATTCCTTCTTTATCTTCAATAGCACGTGTGAAAAAGTTAGTCACAAAGGCACCATTAAACTCTAACTTCCCTAAATAATCATTAATAGCATCTTTCACTGGATAGATTACTTCAGTTGTATTTAATTGTCTGCCATTGTCCAAATCAATCATCAAAGGATCTACATAAACATTTAATCGTGTTTTAATTAAATCAGCAGCTTCATTAATCAATCTTATTTGCACTCCTGGTACTTTCTTTTGTTTGATGTAAAAATCCAAGCGCACGAGTTGTTCTGGTGTAAGTGGTTCCAATGCTCCTGCAACCATTCGAGCTACTTTTATTACAAGTTCACCATCTACAGACTCAAGAACCGCACAACGTGCAATGATTTTTCTATCAGCTGCATCAGAAACACCGGCATAATCATATTGAAACTGACCATCTTTCCACTTCAAGTCAAGACCATCACGAAAGTCAAGAATAGATTCAATAAAATTGGGTAAGTTTTGTGGTCTCGAATTGGCAGCGTTTTTACTCACAATTGACTCGTGAAAAAACAAAGCGAATGCAATTATTGAAAATATAATATTCTCCAAACTCACAACAGAAAATTGCTCTTCAAAAGTTTGTCCTGGTACTAATTCATACTGATCTATAATTGCAACATCACTCACAAACTGCGAGGTTATTTCTAACTTGATATCTTTGAAACTTCTTGCCATAATTTTTAAAAACTAAAAGGGAATCCACCCAGTGGAAAATCGTATGATTCAATCGTTGCTATTTCATAACCTAAACTTGCTGGTTTATTATCATCATCAAAATAACCTGCAATTACTTTATTTGTAATCGTACTGATCAATAATTCTGAACCTACAACAATGTCATCAGTAATCGATATTTCATTTAACAAGGCCATTTCTACAGCATTCTCAATGTTTCCTGTATTTTCAATAACTTTATCAAAAAAAGATTGTCCACTATATACTATTGACTTACTCATAAGTAGCTTCTATTTCTAAAGGTTGATTTGGATAAAAATTTACATTTTTTACTTTCATTCCGTCTTTGATAAGATGCTCTCTTATTCGGTGTCGGAATCGTAAATAATCATCATCAAGAACCAATTCATTAATTGCAACGCCAAGCGTTGGATTAAATTTAAACTCACCTGGATTCGCAATTATAATCATAGCCTGATTCTGATTCATCGTATCGCCAACAACTAATCCCTGCATAATCAATCCATCAACATTACGCACAACATCAATTTTTAAATCAATATTTTGTAATCCTGTACTGCTATCAGTCAATTGAATTCCTTTATTTTTCATCGTTTAATTACTATTTAAAATCAAATTAAACTGTGTTTTAATATTTGTCAATAAACCTTGTGTCACAGGATTTATTGTTCCAGGTCCAGAAGGTGTAATAATTTGAGCTGCACTTATCGTATCAATCAAACTATTTATTAATGAACCAAAGTTTGCTCCTGCTTTTTTCAAAGTAAGCTTTCCGGTTGTTCCATTAATTTCAAATTCAAAATCTCCTTTTTTATATTGTAATTTTTCTACACTGTCTATTTTAATAACTACCAAACCACTCAATTTTCCTGTTTGACTTATGACCATTACTTCACTGCCTATTTTAGGTGTAATAAGTAAGGTATCTGTATCATCAGAAATCGTGGCTTTCAATCGAACATCACTCAGAACCAACTCACTCAACAACTTTATGGTACAAGTGTCATTTTCAACTGATACAATAGTTGCTGTAATTGGTAAATTCGGATTTGCTCCAATCAATTCTACTAATGCCTTTTTTATTTCTGCTGCTGTATCCATTTATACACTTAATTTTACGCCAATTTTTACTGTACGTTTTCCACCACTTTCATTAATACTGGTTGTAACTCCAGTCACATAATATTTTCCGTCCTTTTCAGGATAATCTTCATCTTTAATTTTTGCTGAATAAGTTGGTTGTACAAATGGAATTAACCAGGTGTCAATCGAACCTTCATACATATCTGCAGAACGTCTTAATAATTCAGCATTTGCAATTCTTAATCTACTCGAAGCATCCACAGAACCAACTTTGATTGTAATCTTATCACCGCCTGAAGTTCCTACAGTTTCGCTTTCTATTTTTCCTTTTAAGTTGGTACTTTCTACAGTTACTTCAACTTTTCGGTCTAATGCTTTTTTAAATTCCAAAGAACTCTTTTCAATGTTTTTTTGCATTGAGTAAATTACTTCGCCACCTTTCTCTAAATATGGTGGATGGATATGCAATTCTTTTTTTTCTGTGTTGAAATAAATATTAGCTTTCGTTTCTTCAGCTAATTTTTTCAAAACATCATACCCAGTCGCTTGATGAATGACAAACTTTTCATAAGTGATATCATAATCACAAACAAGTTTAAAAGTTGGATCAATCTGATCAATTAACAGCTGTGCTATTTTTGGTAATGATGTTGGTTTTAACTCCACATCTTTCACGCCTTTTCTAAATAAGAATAAAGCATCCTCACACTTAATTTTCAAAGAACTATCATTGGTAACAATATCTTGAACAAAGCCAATAAACTCATTTTCTAGAGTTTCATCATAACCTGCTTTTATTACAACTTCAGAACCTCGTTTCACCTGATCACCAATATTCAACACTTGATTCATAACTGCTTCTGGAAGCGTAATTGTAGCTGTATCGGCAAGATTATCAACTGAACATTCAATATCAATACTTGCAACAGTTTGTAGCGAGTAGGTAATACCTTCTGTTTTAAATTTGATTTCCCAAATGATATTGTACATTGATCAAGTTTTAAAAAAAGCCATCCATTACTAGATGGCTTTTATTATATTTTATTTTGTTTTAGCAGTTGTGCCTGGATAAATATTCCAAATAATTGAATTTGCTTTTAAACTTTAAATTGTAATTCTCCAGCAACTTTTCTCTATAAGGTATTTGTTTATAATTTTTACGATAAAACCGATAACCTACATCAGTGATAATTGCTAAAGTGTTGGTGTTTTCGTAGTAGTTTTTAAACAAATAATTAGTTTGATTTTCATAAATCACAATTGCTTTATCAATAAAAACAAGATCGTTAGAAATTGAATCTACAATAACAATTGGGTTATAAAACTCCTTTTGTACAACCGTTTTTTGCTTTTGCTCCTGAGTGCTGTGGTTGGCAGCCGTAACAGTGAAACTCAACATCCCGATGAGTAACATAAAGAGCGATTGAATGAATCGCATACTCTTAAAATTCTTCTTTAATCAGTAAGTTATAAGAACTATCACTTACTAATTTTATGTCATAAGCCTGAACATTTTCGCCTTTAGAAAAAGGAAAACTCCAGTCTTCAACTACTACTTTTATAACTTCTTCTATTTCCAACAAAGGCGAATAGATGTAAAATTCTTTTGAGTATTTCAAAAACTGAAACAACTCATTCATTTGTTTTTTAGGAAAACAGTTCTCAACTGATCCAGTCAATAAACTACCTATTAAAACACCTGTAACCTGAATATCAATATCTTTTCTAGACCAACGCTCTTTGATTGTTCCAACTAGTTTTTCACCTTGTTTGGCAACATTTCTTTTTACTATGTTGTTACCAGAACTAGTGTTGAGCATTGGCTCGTATGGAAACAACCATTTTTGTCCACCTTCAGTAAAACTGAATGATAAAGGAAAAAACTGTTGACCTTCTGGTTTCTCACCATCAGCTTCATTAGTTCTAAAAGTAGTACTCGTACTATTTTTAGCAACTAAATTATCATTCTGCTGCAATGGCAAAAAAGGAATATTTGGCAAAACGTGTTTGCTCAATTCATTTTGAACCATCTGTGTTCTTTGGTAAGTTGCCACTGCATTGCTTCCCATTAAACTTGCGAAAATTATATCTTGGTTTGTTAATGCCATTATGATCCTGTTGCTGTTGATGCCATTGCTATAACTCTCAATAATTCGTCTGCTACTTGATCACCAGCTTTTACAGCTGCGTCTTTTGCACTTATGACAACATCTTTTAAACCGTTTACTTCGTGAATAGTAATGTTGAAATAATTGTGTTTTGTTCCACCAGTGGCAGTTGCAGTATTAGACTTCTCTGTTTTAGCATCTTTCTTACCTAAACCTGTTAAAATTGTTCCTGGTGTTTTTGGCGCAGCTATTCCTAGTTTAGAGCTTAGTTCATTTTTAAAATTACCTAATGTTTTATTGTTTACTTTGAGAGAACCACCAGCTAACAACATTTCATTTCCTGCCTCCAGACCTAATGCTTTAATTTTTTTCGCACCATCTACAACAGCTTGTTTACGAGCTTCAGTATCAGCATTGATTTTAGAAATCATTTTTTGATTTTCATTGCTATCACCAATACCTACAGCTTCTTTGAATTTATACCAACCAAGCATTATAAAATTTAATGCTGTCATCATAGAACCAACCATAATATTGAAGTATAACTTTACGCCTTCTACTAATGCTGCAAGTATTAATTTACCTGCTTTCATTGTGTGGTCCCAAGCTTGACCCCAACCATCTACTTTAAAAATTAAATACCCAATCAAAGCGGCCAATGCAATAACTCCTGCAATTATCCAAGTTATGGGATTTGCTAACATTGCGACACTTGTTTTAATAAATGATGATGCTAACATATTATTCCATCCTGTTTGAATTGATGTAGCAATACTCATAATTGCCATTGCGGCTGCAATTGATAAAATAACTCCAGTGGCTATCATTATAATTGGATTTCCATCTTTGATACCATTTACAACATATCCAATTGCACTTGCTGTGGCAGCGAAACCAACGTTTAAATAATTCAATATTAACGATGCTACTGGTTCTAATGCACCATATAATACTAATAATTTTTCTGATACACTATCCATAAATGTTGACCATCTTCCACCTAAAGTATTACTCATTTTATCAGCCATACCGTAAAAATCACCGCCAGCAGATGTTGCTGAAATAAAAGCATCTTCAACCATTTTTGATGATATACTACCATCCTCCATAGCTTTTTTTAACTCTGGCATACTTTTGCCTGTTTTCTTTGATATTTCACCTAACGGATTAAAACCAGCATTAATCATTTGGTTTAAATCTTGACCAGTTAAGCGACCTGCAGAACTCATTTGTGAGAATGCTAAAGTCATAGAGTTCATTTTTTCTTTACTACCCATTGACAAATCGCCAATAGCAGATAAAGTTGGCATTATTTTTTTTTCGTCAATTTGAAATCCAAGCATTGTTTTTGCGTTGTCTCCCAAATCCATCTTGCCATAAGGCGTTTTATTGGCGTATTTTGCAATATCATCTGTTAGACCTTTTGCTGCTTCTTTTGACCCTAATAAAACTTCAAAAGATGTGTTTTGCATTTCATTGTCAATTCCTAAAGAAATTGCTTTTCCAGCTGTTATCCCAGCCAATACCATAGGATTCATAATTAATCCAGCAAAAGGTATTTGAGAAAATGCATTTCCTATTGAGCTACCAATGCCCCCACCTTTTGTTGTATTCTCTAATTTGTTGATTTGAGTTTCAAGTTTTTGAATTTCAATATTGGTGGCTTTGATAACTTTAATATTAGATTGTGGTATCCATTCACGTTCCGCCTTTAATAAATCAACCTTTTGTTTTAAAGAACCAACAGAGTTTCCAGTTTCTTTTAATACTTGTGAAACCTCACGGCTACGTTTTTCTAATGCAACAAACTTGTTAAGCATACCCTCAGAACTAAAACCAATTGCGTTCAATTTTGAACTCATTTGGTCTTGTATTGATAAAGTATATGAAAGTAAGTTTGACATTAATGTTTAGAGTTTGCCTCTTCTTGTCTAATCCATTCTAATTCTACAACTCTACGTGCCCATGTTTCTTGATCTAGCTCGTAAGGTTCAATTTTCAAATAGTATCGAATAAGAGTATTGGTTTTGCGTTTGCCATCAACCCATTCTAATAACCTTCTGTAATACTCATCTTCAGTTATTATTACTTGAGGTTTTTCCTGTGTATCAGAAGCAGTTGAATATCCTTTATAACCAAATGCTGCTTCTGTTAAAGCTTTTCCACAGTCACAACAACCGTTTCAATTGTTTGCATCATTTGACCTGCAGTAGACATTAATTTAGTTTCATCATCAAGTATATTGTCACCACCTAAAAAACACTGTTTAAACAATGAAATATTATATGAGATATACTTGCCTTGTGCCATTAATGTTTGAGTAAATTCCAATTCCTTTACTGATGGACTTCTAACATAACAAGTTTCACCAGTTGCCAAAGGCAATTTAAAAACGTTTTTATATTGTTCTTTCCAGGCGTCAATGTCATTTTGAGTAACTTTAACAAATTCCTTTTCTTTTGTTATTTCTTCAGTATTCATTTTGTTTGTTTGTTTTTTTGTTTTTATTATAAAAGTCCCAATTGCTCAGGACTTTTATTTATACATTTTTCTTAATACCTAAGGCAAGAAACGGCAAGGTTACTTCTTGAAATTTATCCCCTTGTTTCATTGCTTCTTCGACTTCGCCAACAGCTACACCTGAAATTTTGTTAGTTCTCATAACATCACCATTGGATGGGTTACCATAAGAAACTAAGATATCAAATCTAGCAGTTGTGAGATCTCCACCAGCTGCATCTTCTAATAAATCCAAATCTCCTTTCAAGACAGCAAATTCACCTTCATAAGCTGAGTTACCTCTTTGTATAGAAATTGGCTCACGTCCTTTACCATAGACTGCTTCTTGCTCTACTTTCTTTTTGTGTTTTATAGCACGAAGTTTCACTAAGTCTATTCCACCTGCAGAAACTGAAATGTCTGCGTATTCGTATTCTCTACTATTAAACATAGTTTATAAATTAAGAGTTAAGTGTGTAGCCTATGGTAAATTCTAGATATCTACCGTAACCTTTCGGTTTTACACTAATTTTTCCTATGATGATTCCAGTTGAAGCTACATTGTTTGTAATGTCAACCAATGCTTTAACACCAGTATCATTTGCTTTTGTAACATCAACAGATAATTCTCCTCTTGCACTCATTTCTTGTGCAATAACACGCTCTAATTCTGCTTCAATGACTTTTGCATCAATAGGTGATAATTTACCACCATCTAGCAAGTTAAAATCATCTAATACATAATTTGTCAAAGTGGCATTTGCCAACACAAACGCTTTATCAATTACACGTCTACGAGTGATATAGTGATAATCATCTTCAACTGTACAGGCTAAAAGGTCATCTACCAAATAATATCCTGACTTACCAACGTGTGTTGTTGCTGTTATAAAACCTTTGTTATATAAAGCATCAATATTGATTTGTTCTACTGGAGTGTCCAGGATAAAAAACTGCAAAGGTTGCAATGCGCCATCTTTGACACGTCCAACATTAACGTGGACTTGATTCTTTGCCAAACGTCCACCAAGAACTCCAACCGCTGCACCTTTGGATGCTGTAGCTCCAGTTCTAGTATCAGTATCTCCAATCATAACCGCAACACGATTATAAGTTGTTGCTGCAAAACCTACTAAGTCTTGAGCTACACCGGTATAATTATATCCTTCGATAATAAAAACGACTGGAGCAATTTTATTGGTTGTAAAATCATCTGCAATAGTTTGAGCTGCAGCCAAAGTAGCTGGAAAACCACTTCTTAAACCTGCAGTAACTGCTACATCTTCTACAGATGGTGCATACTTGCAAATCACAAAACGAATTCTTCTATTGGCAGCAGTCAAAACAGTTTGACTATCATCAACCAATTGATCTAACGTTCTGGTTTTGGCAACACCATAAATCCATAGTTCAGTTCCATCGCCAGCTTCAGCATAAAACTCTCTAATTGTTTTATGAAGTTCGTAGTTGGCTACAGTAGGCAATATGCCTAATGTTTCGGCTTCTTTTAAACTATACACCGTAAATGGTGTATTGAGAGTAAAGCCTGCATTTGCTGTGGCACTTGAAACGATGCAACAAACTCCGTCAGGATTTGTTGCAACGACTCCAAGATTACCGTTTTCAAACGCTACATTTACACTAGGTTTTCCCATTATTTTTGAGAATTAAGTTGTTTTGTAATTTCTTCTACTAAAACCGCATTAGTTGCAGTTGGATCTGCAATCGTTAACTTTTGCTCCTCAGCATACGCTAACAATTTTGCTTTACTCATTTTTGACAAATCAATTACTACAGGTTTCTCTTCAGTTTCTTGACCTTTTTTATCAGCTTCCAATTTTTCTGCAGCTTCTAGCTCTTCCTGTGCTTTTTTATCAGCAGCGGCTTTTTCTGCGGCTTCAAATTCTGCCATTTCTTTTTCGTCTTCAGATACGTCTTGAAGATCATTAACTTCTTTAAAATTCTCATTTAAAACCATTTCAACGGCTTTATCATCTAAATTTTTAGCGTAGTTTTTTGCGTCATTTTCATTGTAGAAAGCTTCGCCATCAGAAGTACCGTAGTACTTTTCTAAATTTGGATTTTGTTCAAATACTTCGTTTTTCATGTGATTCTAGATTTTATTAATAATCCTATTACCAGGAGCAGAATTAAACCACTTAGAATTTTAAATCCGTAAATTTGAAACTGCTGCCAAAAGGTTAGCCTGTTAATATATTTTGTGATCGTATTGGTACTAAAATGAATATCTTCAACATGTGTTGCTTTCCAAGAAGCTAGTAATTCTTCAGCTCTTGCTTCACAATCTACAGTGAGTTGATTATCGTTATCAATCTGAACCTTTGGACTTTTTAATTTGCGTCCTGGATCAGATTGAGTAACTTTTTTTATAACAACCTTTCCGTTTCTACATTCCAGTAAAGCTTTATAAGCACTACTATCGGTTTCGGTTTTAAATACAGTATCGTGTACTGTATTTGTAATTGTTTTTGTGTTATTTGTAGTTTGACTATCTGTTACTGTAGGCTTCGTGCTTCCACACGAAACCACAGCAAACAAAAAAAACAAACTAAGTAACAACAGTGTCTTTTGTTTCATACTCTTAAAAATGCTTTTATTGTGTTTGTTTTTCTGCCGTTTGGTTTCTGGCAAACTTCATAACCTTCCCGACTTCCATCATCGTTAGAGTTGCCTTCAACTGTATTGAATTTTTTTATAAAGGTGTCATCTACAAATCCGATATGACCTAAACCTTTACCGAAATCCATTATAAATAAATCTCCTTTTTGTGGTGTTTGTACCACATACTTTTTACTATTATTCAACTGATCTAATACACCAGCTGTTTTCTTTAAAGGATTAGCAATACCAAGTTCTTTAGAAGCTTCTTGATAACACCAGTAGACAAATGCTTCACACCAGGAATATCCTTTTCCTAATCCAACTGATTTGAGATACTTCTCAACTGCTGGACCAGCATTAGAACCTCTAGGAATCTCTTGAACTCCTAATTGTGTTTTTGCAATTGCTAAGGCTTTTAATGCTAATGCACTCATTCTGTTTTACCGTTTAACTGTTTGAATTTTTTAATCTCATTGATCAAACTCTCATTGCTATCCATCAAGTCTTTTATATGATGCTCTAATTGTCTTTTTTCTATGTCTTGAGATTCTATTATTTTATCTCTTTCTGTTACTTTAACATTAAGATTATCAATAATTTCAAGACACTGATTAATTCTTTTTGTTGCATCGTCCAAAAGGTTTTGATAAAAAGTAGCTGACTTCGCTTCGTTGTCAATTTCAGTAGACTTACTGTCTGCTTTACTTTTACGCCATTCTAGAATTTTCATTCCAAAACCGGTTAAAAAAGCGGCAATAGCAGGAAAAAATAAAGTTTCAAACATTGTTATCTTTTAAGGAATAGCTGCTACCAATTGATAGCAGCTATTGATTAAGTTTCTAGTATATTGCTCCAATGAATCTACTTTCAAACGGTAATGCCATAAAGTAATGACGGTAGTTTAAAAGATTGGCTTGATTTGCCGTGTCAGAAGACGCTGGAGTAAAATACTGTTTTGTCAAACCCGTTTTCTTTGCAATTCCGCCAGTCCAAAAAGCTACAGAGCCTTCACGATCACCCGCTGCTTTAACAGCTCCAAATGATTTTTTTACACCTGTACTAGTGTACAATGGATTGGCGTTGTATTGGAATAATTCGAATCCTGCAATCATAGGAGCTGGCATACCAGTTCTATAATTAACCAATTGATCACCAAAGTTTTTACGATCAATCAATAAGTCATTCCAATGACGCGTTGAAAGAACAATTCTTCTACCTGTTGGATTTACTTCGTCTGCATCTAGTCTATTTTTCAAAGCTACTAAATCTTCATAAGTCAAAGTAGCAAATCCACCAACTACAGTTCCTGTTGCAGCGATAACAGGCGTAGCCGTTGCGTCAGATGTTGGCGCAATAGAATGGATTGCTTTTCTGAACTTTTTAGCTAAAATTGCTCTCACGTGACTACGAGTAGTGGCATCAATTTTATCATAGGCAGAACCGATAATCTGATCGTCTGAAACTGATGTTCCTTTAGTGTTATATTTGTCAATAGCTAACACTACCGTATCATCAGTATAAGCTTGTACTGGAATTGGATAAACGTTATTGTTAACCAGTACATCAGGATTAAAATTCGCACGAGGAATGTTAATCACAGTCATTTCTGAAGCGGAACCTTCTTCTAAGATCGTAAAGTCAGCTTCAAGTTCTGGAATGCCTTCTAACCAAGGAGCTTCGCTTTGGTTGGTTATGTTTTGAATAACTCTTTTAACCCAAATTTCTGGAAAATTCATATTTTCTTATTTAATTAATTCTACTATTTTTTTGTACTCTTCTGGACTATCATTTTTGAATGATAATTGAGCATCTAAAGACAACTTTTGAAAGTCTTCGATAGTTGCAACAACCGCTGCTCCATTTCCTCCAGGAACAACTACACCAGCTGAAAAGTTTGCTTTTGGAGCAATTGCACCAATAACAGTGTCTAATGCACTTTCAGATGCTAATCCTAAAGTGATCATCTCTTCTTTTTTGTCAGCTGCAAATTTTCCTTGAGTAATTCCCAATTCTACTTTGGTTGTAATTCTTGATTTTGCATCAGCTTCTTGAGCATCTTTTGCAGTTTGAGCTGCTAATTTCAAACTCTCGTTTTCAACTTTTAACGCTGATACTTCAGCTGCCAATCCTAAAACTTTTACTTCAACTTCCGAAACGTCTAATCCGTCTGTTGGTTGGTCTTTAAAGCTTAAAGCCATTAAACAAGCTACGCTTAACGTGATTTTTTTCATATTGTTAATTTTTAATTTTTCTTGGGGGTTTTCGCTTGCAACTGAAAGGCATAAGGTTTGAATTTCTGACTCTTCGAGAAGTTTTCCATCCACATTATAAATAGCAATTGAATTTCTATTTGATGGAACTGGAACTATTGAAGCTTCTACGAGTTCCCATTCTTTAAGAATAAGTTTATCGCCAACACGCTCTAATGAATCCCAATTTGGCAGAATTCCCATTGAGGCACCTTTGATAAAATCACGCTCCACTTGACCAGATATCTCAAGACCAATTTGTCTGTCAACATCAAAGTTTGGTTCTGCTTGAATTAAACCATTTACTACTTCGAGATTTTTCCAATTACCAATAACATTTTCGTTTTTATTCACGTGATCAGAAAGCATAACAGGATTGCTTTTAAAGCGATCTAGTTTTCCTCCAGATGTCAAAATGAAAAAGCCGTAACTGTTTTGAACAGCATCATCATTTAGAATAAAAACTTTTGGTTTTGTCATTGCTTATTTTTCAATATATCCAAGCGATTTGTCCGCTATTGTGTTGGCAAATATTAGTTGAAAGCAATTGTTAAAAAAATAATAGTACAGTACCAGAACACCTATGTACCAAGACTTAACACAGTTGTAAAGCAAGTAAACAGAAATTTTTTTGAAGTGAACTAATACTTCAACTTTGCTTATAAATAAGTTGATATGGGAGTAAAAAAACAGGTTGAAAATGACTTGGCCAAACGGTATTATATAAATGATGGCCTTTCTCAAAAAGAAATTGCAGAACGTTTAAAACTGACAGAAAAGACCGTTAGCACTTGGGTAAAAAAAGGGAATTGGGATAAGGAAAAAACATCTTTATTGGTAACTAAGGACAATCAAATCATTTCATTATATGGACAATTACAATCAGCCAATGAAGAGATAAAAACACGTCCGGTTGTTCGTGATATTCCAAATCACTTAACTAAGCCATATAAGTTAAAAGATGCTGACGGAACTGAGCGTTTGGAATATCCTGTTTATACTCCAGAAGACTTTCCAATATTAATTGGAAACTTTCCTAACTCGAAAGATACGGACATCATTTCGAAACTCACAACAGCAATCAAGCGGTTGGAAAACGAGACCAACATTGGTGAAACCATATCAGTTGCCAAAAATCTAGTGTTATTTATTAGAAGTATTGATTCTGCTTTTGCAAATCAATTGACAACCTATTGCGATGCCTATATCAAACAAAAAATGAGCGATGGCATTAAGTAGAAAAGATAAAGAACAGCTGTTATCTTGGGATGCTTTTGTTGTAAATCAATACAGGGCAACACCTGTTGATTTAAACGAAACAGCAACCGATAAGCTAAAAAGAATAGCCTATTTAGAAGCGCATCCCGAAGAATGGTATAAGTTCTATTTCCCGAATTTCTATACTTCAGAACCAGCTCCTTTTCATAAAAAAGCAACCAAACGAGTTCTTGAAAATCCCGAGTGGTATGAGGTGCGTTCTTGGGCAAGAGATTTGTCGAAGTCTGGTAGAACTATGATGGATGTCTTATTGCTTACAATAACAGGTAAAAAGAAAACCGTTGTTCTTACATCTGCTACTTATGATGATGCTTCAAGACTATTAAAGCCTTACAAAACGATTCTTGAAGTCAATGATCGTTTAAAAAATGATTATGGTGATCAAAAAGCATTAAGCGGTTGGGAAGACGGTGATTTTACCACCAAGAAAGGCGTTTCTTTTCGAGCTGTTGGTGCAGGACAATCACCTCGTGGAACTCGTAACGATGCAGCAAGGCCTGACTTGATTTTAATTGATGATATTGATACTGATGTCGATTGTAATAATCCAGAAACGATAGAAAAAAAATACGCCTGGATTGAAACCGCATTAATTCCAACACGTTCCATATCGGTTCCGTTGTTGATAATTGCCTGTGGTAACATCATTGCCAAATATTGTTGTATTACTGAAATGGCTAAAAAAGCCAATGTACACGATATTGTAAATATTCGAGATAATCACGGAGTTTCTACTTGGCCACAACGAAATACTGAAGAACTGATTGATTTAGCATTTAGAACAATGACTACTTCAGCTATTCAAAAAGAGTACTTCAATAATCCAATTCGTGTAGGTAAGTTATTCAAAAAAGTACATTGGGCCAAATGTCCACCACTTCGAGCTTGCGAGCACGTTCTTGTTTATTCCGATCCAGCTACAAGTAATAAAGACAACAAAAGTAGTTCTAGAAAATTTACAGGCGTTATAGGTTATAGGCAAGGTAACTATTATTTATACAAAGTTTGGCTGGACAATATGACTCAACAAACTTTTGTAAACAACCTCTACCACGCCAACGATTGGGTAAAAGAAAGAAAAGTTGACACTTTTAAAAACTGGATAGAAAACAATTCGCTTCAAGAACCATTTTGGGAGCAGGTCTTAAAACCGTTGGTAAAATCTGTAGCTAAAATTCTCAATAGAATTCCCGTTTTTATGTCATTAGACAAACGAAAAAAGGATGATAAATATACTCGTATTGAAGGAACTATTGAGCCGATTTACAAACAAGGTTGTCTCTATTTTAATATCGATGAAAAAGACAATCCTTATATGAAAACTATGGAAGAGGAATTTCTTGGAGTTGCACCCAATTCTAAAATGATGGATGGACCAGATGGATTAGAAGGTGGTATTTGGATTATTCAAAATATTGCAAGTAAAGAGAATTCAGAGTATGTAGTTGGACACATTAACAATCGTAAATATTAAAAAATGTTTATAAATAAATCAGATTTAGGAACTGTAATCTATGATTATCAACTAGACCAAATTACTGAAGGTAACGATGATTTAGTCGCACAAGCTTGTAGTGCTGCCATCGAAGAAGCAAGAAGCTATTTAACCCCAAATACCGATAATAAAAAGTGGCTTGATGGTAGATTACTGTATGATGTAGAAGCAATTTTTTTAAAAGAAGGAAATGACCGACATTCACTAGTAGTGCAACATTGCTGCACATTGGCAAAGTGGTATGTCGCAGAGCTCTGTAATGCGGACTTTATCTACGAAAAAGCAAAAGACCGATACGATCGTGCTACAAGTTGGTTTACAAAAGTAGCTACAGGAACAATAAACGTTTCATCATTGCCACAATTAGTGCGTGATGAAACTACAGCAGGAGAAAAACAACCTTTTGAATTTGGTTCAAGAGCAAAATTTAATCACGATTATTAAAATGGGAAGTATTACAAATTTTTTTAAAAACCCTTTTGGTGGTAAAACTGAAACGGTAGACCTTGCAGTTAAAACGTCAAAAGCTGGTAATAGCTATATTCAAAATATAGTTCCTAAAACTATTAGTCAAACAAGGCAAGATATTAAGACATGGACGAATGCGCAAAATATGGCAATGGTAGAAGAGAACCCAAAGTTCTTTCCTATTCAAAACTTATATGACAATATTCTTAAAGATTTGCATTTGCAATCTCAGGTCAATAATAGAATGCTTAAATCATTGAGCCGCCCATTTAGTATTAAAAATGCCGATGGAAAAACCAATGATGTTTTAACCACTTTACTCCAGGACAAAGGATTTGTTTTTCAAATCAACAAAGCTATTTTGTATTCCGAATTTAGAAGGCATTCATTAGGTGAGTTCTCGTATAAATTAGTCAACAATGAGCCTGTATTGACATTCGATTGTATTCCACGTCAAAATGTTGATCCTGTAAACGGCTATATTTATTATGACTATACTGATGATAAAAAAATAAAGTACCGTGAGCAAAAAGAATACGGTTCTTGGTTGATTGAGTTTGGCGAAAAAAATACCACTTTAGGCTTATTAGATGGTTGTGTACCTATGGTGTTATTCAAACGTTTTGGCGGTAGCTGTTGGAGTGAATTATGTGAGATATATGGAATTCCACCACGTGTAATGAAAACCAATACACAAGATAAAGTAATGGTTAGTCGTGCCAAACAAATGATGGCTGATATGGGATCTGCAGCTTACTTTATTATTGATGATTCTGAAAGCTTCGAGTTTGCCAAAGGCGTGAATACTAATGGAGATGTATATGCTAATTTATTGCATTATTGCAATAATGAACTGTCTATGGGTATCTCTGGAACTATCGTAGGTCAGGATACTAAAAATGGATCTAACGGAAAAGAAAAAACCTCGATTAGTATTCTTGATGATTTGGTTGATAGTGATTTATCATTGATAGAACAGTGTTGGCGTGATACTGTTATACCTGCACTTCAAACTTTGGGAATACTTCCTGCAGGTGTATTATACAAATATGATGCAACTGAAGATTTAGATCTATTATGGAAAATGACTACCGAGGCAGCAAATTTTTTAGAGATAGATCCTAAATGGGTTGAAACAAAATTTGGCATTAAGGTCTTGGGAACAAAAACAACTACACCACAAACCAATTTGTCTTTAAATTTAGGAGAAGATTTTTTCGTATAAGCCCTAACTACTTTGGGGCATTTCACTTACGAATATCAAGTTTGTATACTTGTGGTTGTGATGATTGTAAAGACAAAGAAAATGGATTCAATTTGTCACTTGGTGATTCGTTTAAACAACTTTTAACCGCTGGTAAAGAAGCGTTAAAACGCTTACACGAAATTGGAAGCTACAAGCCTCAGGACTTGAAAAATGAAAAGGTATATCAAGATTTGATTAATCAAACTTTTGACATTTTTAATTTTGCCATAACAGACAATGATATGCCAGATGTAATGCGAACGGCTTTAGAAAATGATGCATTTCTATTTGGTGGTCTAAAAGTCCACGCACAACTATTTGAAGCTTCAAAACTATTGTTAGATGATAATGGAAATTTGAAACCATTCAAACAATTGTCTAATGAATTTGATAAACTTAATTTAACCTACAATAAAAACTATTTGGAGGCTGAATATGAGTTTGCTGTTGGTTCATCACAAATGGCAGCCAAATGGTCTGAGTTCAGTAATAATGATAATTATTATTTACAGTATCGAACTGCAGGTGACAATAGAGTTCGAGATGAGCATGCAGCACTTAATGGAACTACTTTACCAAAAAGTGATTCATTTTGGAGCTCTTATATACCACCAAATGGTTGGAACTGTCGTTGTACTGTTGTTGAAGTTCTCAAAGATAAATATCCAATAAGTGATTCTAGTAAAAGCATTACTGCAGGTGAAAAAGCCACAACACAAATTGGTAAAGATGGCAAAAACCGATTAGAAATATTTAGGTTTAATCCTGGTGCAGATAAAAAGTTGTTTCCACCCAAACATCCAAACAATTTAATTGCTGGAGCTAAAGCTGCTAAACCAATTATTGTAACAATGTTTTGTGAAAAACCTGATTTTAAAAATACTAAAAAAGAATTAATAACTCGATTGGTAAAAGGAAATGTTCAAGTTGAAAGGAAGGAATTAAGTAAACCTATAACATTCACTTCGGGAGGAATAAGAGACGCCGTTAATAAACCTCACGAATATATAGCAGAAAAAAATAAGATGCTTTTAAATATTGATAAAGTACTAAAAAAAGCAACTTATTTAGGAAGTGAAGATGATTATAAAAAAAATCCAATGGTTGCTAAAATTCACATATTTGAAACTGATCTAAAAGGAGTAAGAACCTTTTTAATCAATCGTGAACTTATAACAGGTGAAATACATTTTTATAGTATATCTGATGGAGAGAAGGTAATTAAAGATATAAAAAAATAGCCAAACAACCATTTCAGAGGAACTACAATCCAATGCTGTATCGTTTGACTACAATGCAAATATACAAAACTTTTCAATATGCAAGACTTTATAAAAAATATTATTTCTAATGTTCGTATAGACTTAACTGATGAGTTTGACAGGAACTTTGAACGAAAAGCCTTCTTTGACAAAGCTTGGGAAAATAACAAAATTCCTAATCGAAGAGGCAGTTTAATGATGAGAACCGGAAAGCTTAGACGATCAGTAAGGTCAAAGCAAACAAATAATGATATCACCTGGTCTAGTAGTTTGCCTTATGCTAGTTTGCAAAATGAAGGTGGCGAAATTATTGTAACCGAAAAAATGAAACGCTTCTTTTGGGCGATGTATTTTAAGGCGGCAGGAGCAATTAGTAAATCAATCGAGCAAAAAGACGGAAGTCGAGTTCTTTTTGTTTCGTCAGATAGCAAAAGTAGAATGAATAAACAGGCTAACTCGAAAAGTCAACGAAGTATTAGAATGAATGCAGAAGCTGCAACATGGAAAGCATTGGCCTTGCAAAAAGTAGGTGCAAAAATGAAAATAAAACAACGCCAATTCATTGGTGATCATCCACAAGTCAGACAACGAATTGAACATGTTGTAGACTTAAACATGAAAGAACTAGAAAAAGAAATCTTTAATAAATTGAAACGATGAAACCGTAAGGTTCACGATTTCCATAACTTAAATATAAAATTATGAGTAAAGTAGTACTGCAGAATATTCAAAACATATTATCAACTATTCCGGAACTAAAATATATTGATGAAGATTGGGGACAACTGGATGATTACACTCCAAATCCACCAGTACAGTTTCCGTTGGTACTTATTGATATTGGTAGCTTACAGTTTAGTGATATTTCAAAAGATAGAAATGCAACTCCTATGAATAGACAAATGGCAACAGGTACCATTGTCTTGAGCATTGCTAATCTGAAGTTGACCAATACTAGTTTTAAAGCTCCTAAAACTCAAAAGGAACAAGCGTGGAGTATTTGGGACATTGTTGAGGATGTTCATAAAAAATTACACGGCGTTCATGTAGAAGGTTCTGCCGGAGCTATGATGAGAACCAATATGCGAAAAGTGAAACGTGATGATGGCATTCAAGAATACGAAGTTACTTATACTATCGGAATGACTAATGTTTAATCAAACAGCTTTGTTTGAGCGTCTATTTTGGCCTGTACGGCACGAAGTTCTGATGTAATGGGTGTAAACAACACTTCGTATAAAGTAGTGCGTGAAATAGGGTAAATAGGGTAAATGTACTTTCTTAAAACAACCGTGGTTGGGATATCTTCGGTTTTGTGTTTTTCGTACAGCTCCTTTATAAGCTTGTAACGCAAGAGCTTATTTTTTTGAATTCCTAGACTACGATTTACCGATATTGCCATATAGCAAAAATAGAAAACTATTTTATATAAAAAAACCCACTTTTTTGAGTGGGTTTTCAAATGGAGTGGTTTTGTTTAAAATTAAAATTTTTCGTAATATCGTATGTACACTTTGTTAAGCATTGGTATTATTTCATCGCCTTCAATATCAAAAAAAGGTGATGCGTGCATAAACATATTGGCTCTTCTTTGCATTCTGGTGTGAATAAAGGTTGCGATCTTTATAATGGCTTCGTCGTGCGGCGTTATGGCTTCTAGTTCTAGCTCTGGTTGGTTCTCTTCTACTACCATTAGCTTGTTGTCTGTGACTTTGAACCCTATGGGGTTTCTATGATTGGTGTGAGACGTTTTCATAAAATTAAAGGTTTTGAGGTTGATCATTCGCTTTTTTGCAGGTATTGCAAACGATAATGCGTTGTACTACTTTTTCATCGCTTATTAAAACAATGGCTTTTCTACGCTCGTTTACACGATGGTCGCACTCAAGAGTTGTGCGAACAAACCAGTTGAGCGGATGCAATGTTCTAAAGTTATTTGCAAAATTGGTAATTTCTGCTTTGGTGCGGAAGTATTTGGTTGTGATGGTTCTCACGGGAGTTTCATTAAAAAGTACCTGCGTGTAGGGAATATCACGAGCATCGATGAAATCTTTGCTTTTTTTAGATACACCGTAAAACCCTTTTTTGCGGATACTTGGTAAAACTTCGTCCATTACCCAACGTTCAAATTTTTGCGCTGACGGCAAAGTTGAGTTTGTAATTAAGCGATAAACATCACCTTCTGGAATAACCAATACTTGAAGTTGTTTGGTTTTTGATTGCGGATGCGGTATGGTATGTTTTGTACCGTACCGACAATGCCTTTGAATTGCTTTATGTGGTTGGTCATAACCTAAAGCTTTTGCAATATCTGAGCCAACAAAATGAGGCTCTCCATTTACAATCACATTTCTAATTTCGGATTTGCTTTCACTGAAGTTGAAAGTCATTACCTCCGATTGCTCATTTATAGACTGAACTAGTCTCTTTTCTTGGTTTGTCATTTTGAAAAAGTTAAAATTAATAAATAGCAACGCCGTTGCGTTAGGTGTGACAAACCAAGCTCCAAAGGAGAAAGTTTAATGGCTCTTTCGATAACCAAACACCATAACAACGGTTTGCTATGAGTTTTCGATAAATTTTAAGGACTTCTCCTCTGTAACCTGATTTGTCGAGACAAATATATAAATTATTCTTTATGATAATAAAATTGTTCTCTTATTTTTTCAATTGCTTCTAATTGTCCATTATCTGGAAGCTCATAAGTTTTAAACATATACTTGGCACTATAACCAATTTTAATTAGATTTTCCTTCCTGTTTTCTTCGCCATATGGACATTTTACAAATTTGTATTTTTCAGTTGGATTGCCATTTTTATCTAATGGTTCAAACCAATGTATGCTTCTATCCATCAAATCTTTTCCATCATAAAGAAATGATTCCGGTTTATCATTAATTCTTTCTAATCCTTTATTACGTCGTGTTTGGTTTTTTCTATTATTAAAAAATTTATTTTGATTATCATTTTTTGTCTTTTTTATCCTGGTTAAAACCAATTAACTTTTCATCTGGGTAGATACGGTTGGCATAACGTGGAGCTTGAATGAGTAGATCTAATTCTTTGAGCTCTGTATCTGAACAATTCTCTAAGAACTGTTCTACTGTAATTGATACTGTAAGGACTTTAGTAATTGTAGGCATATTTATAAAAATTTACTCATTGTCTATAACAAATTTCACGTTTAATATTTTTCTTGTTTTTCTGTGATTCTTTACGCCGTTATAGCTTAAATTATGTGTTTTGGCATAATCTGCAATAGTTTGTAGTCCTAAATATTTTCCTAAAGCTTCAATAAATTGCACTAGGTCATCGTTTGTCAAGTTACCATCCATCATATTACTATCTAACCAAACGATTAGTTTTTGTGCATTGGTTGATATTACTGGATTTGGCATAGGTGCAATTTATTGAATTAGTGATATTAGGTAGTTACAAGCAATCCTAAGCAACATCGTCAAAAATAGAAACTTGCTTAGTGTTTGATTTTTTTGTTATTCCTACTACAATTTCAAAAACAGTTTTACCAGCTTCGTAGTCAACTAAATTTCTTGAAATTTTATCTCGTCTTTGTGTTCCTTTGTATTTATAAAAATCATAATCGTGAAATTTGCACCAGGAGTCAATTTCTCCTTTGCTTTCCATTCCTACTGATTTTCTTTTACTTAATTCCATTGGTAAATTAAAGTTTGTCCAGTATAAATGACGACCTCTTTTTTTAGCGGAAATTAACGGGTCGTAATACGGAGTTACATTTTCAACTACATATTTTCCCTCAAAGTAATTATCTAAAAAAATAACTTCTTCGTATAATTTAAAATCAGGGAATACCGGTTTATGATTGCTTTTATCGCTCTTTCTACTTCCAAACGCTGCTTTGCTATGACTTGGACAAGGTGGCGAACTCCATATAAAATCAAACTTTTTATAATTTTCTAATAAGTATTGATGTGCATCCGCAATTATTACTTTATCTTTTGGAAATCTTTCTTTATAGAGCCTTGCTAATTCTTCATCCCACTCAATAGCCGTAACTTCTAAATTTATATTTGCTTCTTCCGCTACTTCATCCCATTTGTACCGGTTACCACCTAAACAGGCGTATAAATTCAAAACACGAAAAGGACTGCTTGTAACAGCGGTTTTGAGCAAGCGGGCATCAGTTTTTAATTCAGTCATTTGGTATATTTTTATTATTAGTGATTAATCAAATTATTCGGGTTTTATTTTCACGCCTGCACAAAGCCGCAAACCGTTAGTTTCCATTGTTACACTTGGTCTATTGAACAATGCGCAACTTTTAACCAGCCAACTCCTTTTTCTCCATTTGCAAGAGTGTGAATTGTTTTTTCTTCATCATTTATCATTTCTTTTTTTTTGTAACCAAAAACATAACTATCCGCTATTTTTCTGCTTACATCAATTTGAAACTTATACTTTATCTTTTCTTCTTCTGTTAATTCTCTCAACATAATTTTAAATTTTAAATTACCACAACGGAAAACTAACACGTGTTTTCTTCAATGGCTTGGGTTAGGTTTTTCCTTCGGAAAAACCGCTGTTGACTTCAATCTTAATTTTGTGTTTTAGTGGCTTGTTTTTGAAAACAAGCCACTAAAGAAAGCACGGGAACGTTAGCTATAATTATAAAAAACATTTTACTAGAAATAAACCTGTTATTGCTCCTGTCCCTGCTCCAAGTGCATAAATAAGTTTTTGTCTTAAATCAGATAAAGCGATTTTAGAAACATTAAACGCCCAAAGCAAACTAATTGCACTCGAATATATAAAAACACCTATAAACAATTGTTTTGATATTAACATCGTGTTTATCGCTACTAATCCTATTTGTAGAAATGATTGAAAAAATATTTTCATTAGAATAATTTTTTGTGAGTTAATATTCATCATTAAATCGTTGTTTGTTTAGCCACGTTCCAAGTAATGCTTGGGCTATTCCTGTGAGTGCAATTTTCTTTTTGTATTTTGGAACTTGAATAAAACATTTAATTTTATCGGCTTCAGTTAATTTACTGAAGAATTTTTCAGCATCTTTTCGACTCTCTTTGTAATCATAAATTTTCCATAGTGCTTCAAATGATAAATCCGCTGGCGATTTTTCTATTTCAAATACTTTTGTGTATTTTTTATTTTTACTCCAAATGTTTTTTACAATGGTTTCATTTGCTGGGAAGTTTGTCGAAAACAACCATTTCATTTGTTCGTTATTGAGTTCGCCTTCGGATATTTCAAACAGTTTTAAATTGCCATTTAAATCGTATTTAAACAGGAATACAAGTCCTATTTGTTTTCCCTTTGCTCTATAGGTCGTAAGTTGGTCCATTCATGCTATTTTTTGATGTAACGTGTTGCAGAAGTCTAAAATGGTATTGTATTCTAAACTTTGAATGAAAGAATGAATCTCAGCATTGTGAGCTCGCAAGTATTTTTCAATGACGTAGGCTTCGTGGTAATTGAACACTAGATTAAACTTGGTGGTTGGCTTGGTCATTCGAGATAGCTGTTTTTTTATGAAACGCATCATTACAAGTTCTGCTATGCTCTTGTGAACTTTACCTTCGGTTGTATTATCAAATTGTATTCTAGACCACATATTGTTGATCGTGGCCAGACAAAATAGATCTGTTTTTATTTCGATACTTAACATTCTAATTTTGATTTAAATTTTTTATTACAAGCCAAACAGGTTACGGTTGTTTTCTCACAAGTTCCAGCAACCCAGTCAATGTAGGTATGCTTGTTTTTGTGTTGGCATTTTGGGTGCATCTTTTTATATTCTTTGCTATATTCAACAATTAACAATCCTACACCAACACCCACTATAAATGACACTATTGACATTTGTATATTTAAATTTATGATATCGGTTGGTGTCATTTGTATTTGCTTTTTACGATGCCCGAAAAGGCGGTTATTACTTTTGGAAGTTCAGTTGCGTTATCCAATTTCAACAATGGTTTGCGCACTGGACATTTTTCAGACTTGAGCCAGTTTGAAAGCCGTTCTAGATCTGGAACTTCTTTGCCTTTGTCTATTGTGGTCCAATTTATTTGATACATCATTGATAGGATGGCTTTGTGCTTCGAATTGTTTTTATCAAACTTTGCCCAATTTTCTGCAGCAGCTTCAGTAGGAACTGTTCCTGTTTGCTGATACATTATCTTAATAGCTTGGTCGTGGGTAATTGATTTAAGACTGGTGCGTGATGTATCACCAGTTACCCATTGTACCCATTCATTTTTCATATCCACATTATAATTGCAATTGCGCATTATCGTGTTGATCTGATGTTTAGTAATTGGTTGTTCTGCTGTTGCTGTCATTTGCTTTTAGTTATTTTAACCGGAAACTCTCCAATCACTTCTATTGCTGTTTGAATACCAAAATAAAATCCTTTTTTTAGCTCTTCAGGCATTTCAACTTTTTCACCATCTTTACTTTGAAATAAAATTTTTGAATCATTTTTATTATCAATAAGTAACTGTAATTGCTCTATTTTTTTATCAAACCATTCATTTGTTTGTAGTATGATTTCTATATACTCATCTTGTTTTGCCATTACTTTTTATTTTTATTGTTTTGTTCCCGGAGCAGGATTCGAACCTGTAAAAGCCATTTTCATCCGGGAGACCACTTAAAACTAACTAACTATCTTTTTTCTTGATATTCTCTGGTAGATTGTCAAGAAACTTCTGAAAATCATATCGTAATGCGCCAAGAACCATAATTATCCATCCTAAGGCGAATAGTGCACCAAAAGCAAGAAATACCATTGCAATGATGTGGAAGGCTCGATGTAGCATTTCCATTATACTGTAAATCTGAATTCAACTTTCTTATTCTGATTATCACCTACTTTTATAAATTTATAACCAGATACGTAGGTTGAGCCTTTCTGACGAATTTGAGCATTGACAATGATATCCATCCCTTCATCAAACTCAGGTGAATTGTAAGTTGCTCGCATCGCATTGAGTTGAATTATTTTTGAAGGATTCAACATTTTTGTTTTCATTGATGGTTTTAAAAGGAGTTTTACAGTTTCACTCATTTTTTTCATATTCTCATTTTCTTCATCATCTTCTTTGCTTGAAATTGCGGTGAGATAGTTCATGATTTTTTGAACGCCTGCCGTTTCAGAACCATCGAAAGTAATTCCGACATTAAACCCAATGGTTATACTTGCAGAACCATCTTGATTTGTAATTGTATGACTGTCTTGATCTAATCTATCTAAACCATACACGTCTGCTTTTAGCTTCAGTATTTTATCGAAATTTCCAAAAATATTGGCAACTAATATCTCCTGGTCGTTTTGCCTTTGAATTAAACCATCAATATTTTCGTCAAGAAATGCCGATGATAATTCTTTTAACGTGGCAGTATCTTGTTTTTTTAATTCTTTTTTTTGTTTTTCTTCTTTTTGAAGATCTAGACGCATTTGCTTTTTTTGCTCGTCTGTTAATTTTGAAATGTCAATTGCTTCGCTCATTGTGATTATTTTTAATTTGTTATTAGTATTTATATTCTACAGGTATCAGTGGATTCCAATTATTTGATTTTATTTGATCCATTACAAACTGTATTTTTTCTTCGAGTTCTGGAGGTTGTATGTAATTATCTAATTCATTGAAAATTCTACCTCGCTCTTGGTTTATTAGTGTTCTTTGGGCTTGAGTAAAATAACCAGCTTTACCGTTGTCTTTTTTAAAACTATCATATTGTAAAACCAAGCCTAGATTGATTAGTCTTTTGTTAGGAGTAAATATTTTCATAGGTTAATTAAGGTGGTTGATTACTTTTAGTGATTTGGCGGCTTCAATCAATGGCATCGGATAATTTGTATAAATATCTACCATGATCAAATCATAATTTTCTAGCATTATGTGATAATCAACAATACCATCTAATCTAGCTGCAACTATTTTAAAGTTATGCTCGAGTTCTAAAAATTGACCTCTGAAATAATTAGAAATCATTGTGTTTGTTAACAAACATTGTAGATTTACTTTGTGGTTTTTTGCTAAATTTTCGCACCATCTTATATACAATGACATTACATTTGTATCATATTGCTCTTCTGTTAAACCAAGATATTGGTGCGTGTTTTTTACTGTTGTTTGCATAATTTACCCTTTTTGTAATAGTTTAAGTTGTCTCTCGTTTGCACCATGTTCCCAAATAACTCTTGGCTCGTAGGCTTCGAATCTGTTTTTGAGAATGGTTGCTATAAAATCTTTTACATTTACGACAATGTCAGCGTCGTAATAAATATCTTCAGCAATTTTACCTTTTGGCATTTTGCCATCGGCGCCAGAAATCCAAATGAAAGTTGTGTTTTCAAATCGGGCTATAAAATCAAAATAATCCTTGCTTCTTTTACCTCTAAAAAAATATTGAACAGAATCTATAATTACTATTTTAGCCTGCCTTTTGCGGTTGAGTCTATTTGATAATTCATCATAATCTTCACTTTGATAATTGAAATTGTTCACTCCTTTCATATTATTTCTCTTGAGCGATAATTTGAATGATTTCTTGGTACCTTCTTCTCTTGTGTTGTAGTGCAATTTGTAATTGCCGCATAATTCTTTTGCAACTTGTAAAGCATAATTAGTTTTACCGTGACCAGATTCGCCAAATATTAACCAATGACTATTACCTAATTGAGGCTCACCAAGATGTTGTTTCCAATCATCGCTGACTGTTATTTCTAGGAACTTAATTTTATCAATATCGTTATACGATAATGCTTTTTTAACTGCCATTTTACGCAGCTTTTTTATTCATAAAATGCTTTTGAACATCTCTTTTCACCCGACGCATATCATCCTCGCAATTGTCAAATATTGCTTCGATTTGGTCGATATCATCAACGCCATTGGCTTTGCAAATTTTTGAAACATCTTGTATAGTTGCAGCATTGAGTTTTAACCATTTTCTACCTAACCTGGACCAACATTCATGATATCCTGATTTGTCATTATTAACACCTCTTCGAAATCTTTTCTCTAGTGCAGGTGTTCCAGATAGAACAAATCCACAATTGCTCAAATTGTTGAAAAAATCAATAAATAAATCGAGTGAAGTATCCTTTAATTTGTCGAGCTGATCTAATATTACAATTGGTTCTTTGAGCGCACTAACATGATCAATAAATTTCTCAATTATCTCTTCGGTGGTACCAAAGTCATCTAATCCGCACGCAGTAACTAATGCTTTTGAAAAGCTTTTTTGCTTCCAAAATGTCATACATTCTATATAAATGACGTTTGGATTTGTTTTAGCAAACAATTTGTAAGTTTCGCTTTTACCAGCGCCAGCTTTGTCGGCTATTCCAAAACTCAATGATTGTTGTTTTGCCATTGCCAAGTGCTTGTGTATGTATTCTAAATTTGATGTTTGAGCAGTATTCCAGTTTAGTTCAATTTTGAGTTTTACCATCACCTTTTGCCACATTTCGGATTTAATGAGTTCCCATTTTCCATTAACAATATGGTTGATGGTTGCTCCTGAAACTCCTGCTTTATTGGCAAGCTTGTTTTGAGAGGTCAGCGTAAGTAAGTACTTGACTTCCTTAGCGATTAGTTGTTTTTGTTCGTTTGTCATAATTAGTTTTAGTTAAAAGTCGTATTCGTTTGATTCTGCAAGCGTTCTTTCTATTTTTGTAATGTTGCCACCCATTTTTATTTTTAATTCTTGTTGCTCAATCATACTTTGTCTTGAGATACCAGTACGTGCTACTATGTCATCGTATGCTTTTTTATCGCGTTTAAGTTCTGCTTCTTGGGTTTGAAAATCTTTGAGCCATTGTGCTTTTTGACCTTCAGTCATTAACACTGGTATACTTTCGTGTGTTCGTTTTGGTTGCGCTACAGCTACAAGTGTCATTTGTCCTTCTGGAGATTTTTGATACAGTTGAACATAACTGTCTAAATATTCTGGATTGTAGCGTACTATGAATTTTTTACCAACATTTACTCTTCTAAATTCTATGTCGATATCGTTATTATAGTCATACACTTCAAAAGCATAATCTGTACCTGCTAGATTCATCGTGATACCATCACGCTTGTAAGTTATTTGTCGTTTACTTTCGGCAACCCACATAATAGATGCAATTTCAAGATGTGATAATTCTTCTTTAATTGGCATCGGATATTCGTAAACTTCATTTCGTGTTTTTCCTTTTATCACACCGTGTTCTGCATTATTCCACTCATTAACTGTAATTTTCCAAGCTTTGATTAGATCTTCTTTTTTCATCAAACGATCTTTGTTTTCAGAGATAAAATCCTCATTCATTTTATTGTTATTGCTTCTTACTTTTACAGATTGTTTATCACTAAACCACCACATATTGGCAACTTGCTGTTGAAACCTTTTGAATAATTGCTCAGCTGGGTTTGATTTTTGTCCAACCTTGTGATGGTAATGTGTGCCACCTTCTCGTGCTACTAGACTACCATAAAGTTCTTGCATTCTAGACATCATGTGTCCTGATTGTTTATCGTAGGTTATTAGATAAGGACGAACTTGGGTATGATTAATTGCCATGTTTACTGACTTAATATGATCAAAGTGAGTTTCAGTTTCCGAGTAACTCCAGCCTAATATTTTCTCAGAAAAAACATCAAACAATGGATCTATCTTAAGTTTAGCAGCCATTTTGTTTGAACTTTCACTATCGAAGTGAATCCAGTCTAGTTTAGAACCATCTATTGCCCAATGAACGTTAGGGAACCATTGCGATTTATCTCGTTGAATTGAGTTTGCAAATTGCTTACGATAGGCATCTTTACCATCGCGAGCTAAAATCCAAATGCGCATTTGTTCTGGTTCATACAGCCAATTATAAATTGCTTGATCAGTTAGATCTTCCCACAATGGATTTATTATTTGATTTTCGGCATATTTTGCCATCAATTGTGGTATTGATAGTTTGATTGGTAAACAATATTGAGCTAATATGAAATCAGCGGTATCGCCTTTAATTTTTTGGGCATTTTTCTGACCTTCGCCTTTGTGCAGAAATATTTCGTAGTTGTTTGGGTAATATTCTTCATACTTAGCTTTTAATCTTCGCCAGTTTCCGGGTAATGAGAAGATCCATTTTTCAGAATTGATGGCATTAACTGCTTCACTAATATTGATCCATATTCCGGTTGTTTTGCGCCCAAACATTTTTACTTGTACCGATTTGTCTTTAAATACCATTTGAATAGCATTTAAAATCATTGCATTGGTAGCTTTCTCACGTTGATCCTCTAATGATAATGATTTGCCACAAGGCTTGCGGTGTTGTGCAAAAAAAGCAATGGCTTTGCTATCTGGAAATAGGTAGTTTTCTAACTGATTACGAACTACAACATCTTTTGGGTTGCCAATGTTATGAAAACAAATTTGTTTAAAATCTATACCTTTATGAATTGGCAAATCATATACACTTACATAAGCTTCATTATCTGCGCCTTTTCCAAGTTTTGTTCTTATCAGCTTACCACGTCTACATAAGTTTTGATAATTATCATATGAAATTAATCCCCAATCCTCGTAGATTAGTTTGGCAGGTATTGATAGCGTGTTGTTATGATATTCGTACATACATAAATTTTATTTGTTCCCGAACTGGACTCGAACCAGTGATGTATGCCATTCGGGAGGAATTACTATATTTACCGTCTCACTTATAAATAATAGTAACTATGACTTCTAAAGAAAAAATTAAAGAACTTGAATCTGTAATTGATAATTTGCTAGTTCAAAGCGGACTTTCAATGGCAAAACAGGGCGCATTAGTACAGATGGTTTTAGGTATTTATCGCGAAACACTAGATAAAGACAATTCAAATTTGGGAGCGATATTCTCTTGATGTTCTTGATGGTCTGAAGGAATGTGTTTATGACCAAGAAATAATTGATCGTCAAAAACTTGAGATTCATGCCAACGTCGAACAGATGAAGAAATCATTTTTAAACTAGATTTATTATAGAATTTTTCTATATTTTTAGCTTTTACTGTACTTTTTAACATACCTAAATATTTTTTACGTTAGAAAATGTTGAACTGACAACTTTGTCGTTCATTAGAATTTGAGTTTCTATAACTTCATAAGTAAAGTCACAGTTTACGTGATGGATGATGCGTGTTTTCATAGTTTGTTTTCTTTATTGATTATTGCTTTTTTTGATTCGTTATCTAGTATGAAGTATTCTTTTTTCATTTGTTCTGGAAATTTGCCTACACGATCTCCAGTAATAGATTTTCGGATATAGTCAAAACCAAACCCATACCTGTCTTTTAAAATTTTTAAAACATCTTGATTATAAGAGGTTCTTTTTTTTGTAAGTTTGTCCATTGGTGTTTTTTGTATTTTAATTAATACAAATATATTCACATAATTTGAATATATACAAATTATAATTCACTTTTTTTGATTTTTATTTTAATGCTATGGATAAATCATTGATTTTAAATAAGATAAAAGAATATCTAAACATTCGTTTTGATAAAGATTTTGCAAATTATTTAGGAATAAAGACAACAACACTTGCAATGTGGTATAGTCGAAATACTTATGATGTAGAATTATTATTCAAAAAATGTGAATTTTTAAATTCTGAATGGCTTTTAACCGGAGAAGGATCGATGTTAAAAAGTAAGAGTCTAAAAAAACCACATACTATTGATATTGATAAGCAGGTTATTGGTATTCCTATGCTTCCTTTTGATGCTTTTGCAGGAATTGGAGATAGTTCTATAACTGGTGTAAACTTTGATACTATTGAGGAGCGTTACGTAGTACCATTGTTTGATGGTATAAAAATTGATTTTATGATTCCTGTTCGTGGATCTAGTATGTACCCAAAATATAGCAGTGGAGATGTGGTTGCGTGTAGATTGATAGACGAATTGCTTTTTATACAATGGAATAAAGTATACGTGATTGATAGCAATAGTCAAGGTGTAATAATGAAACGACTTTTAAAGGGCGATGACAATGATCATATTATTTGCCGTAGTGATAACAAAGATTATGATGATTTTAATGTACCTATGACCGATATTAGAAGTATTGCTATTATAGTTGGTGTTATTAGATTAGAATAAAATACTGATAATTAACAACTTAAATAATTTTTATAAGGTTTTTTGATGTCATAACAGAGTACTTATAGAGCGTTATTTGTCTTTTACAGATGCTAAAAGTGTCATTACTGTATATTTATACTACATTTTTTTATATGATTTTTGACCACCTTAATGACCACCTTAATGACTATTTTAACTTTAATATTAAAAAGTAGTGGTTTCGCGTTTTGTTATTATATAAGCATAAAAAAGCCCTCAATATGAGAGCTTGTTTATGGTTTTATAGCTTGTAAATGGTGGTTATATGGGTATTTGTTCTAGTTAATGGTAGTTGTTGCCTTAAAAGGGTAGTTATTGTCTTTTTAAATGGTAGTTAAATAGTAGTAAATGGTATATTAATGCACATTTTATTTAAATTTTATTTTGCATCTTTTTTAGTCTAAAGTACTAATTTTATTGATGTTTTCGACCTTTTTTATATTAGTTAATTATGTACTATTTGTTTTAGGGCCTATAAAACGGATTAAGAAAAAAGGAGTAAAAAAAATTTAACTTAATATTATGATATTCAGCACAATGTAATTAAATGTTGAGCGTTATTAGTGTATCATTAATTTGATGTTAGTTTAGTTTTGTTTAGGTTTATAAAAAAAGACGTTCAGGAATTTTCTTGAACGTCTTTTGAATTTATACTTATCTTTGTCTTAAAATAAACCTAAGAAACGAAATGAAGCTAAGATTTACCGAAATATTCAATGCAAAGAATTGTTTTTTATTGCTGTTTTTTTCAATTCATTTTGTAAAAGCCCAAGTTCCACACATAAGTTATAGTACTCCCAATAGTTTGAATGTAGGAATGTCAATTTCTCCAATTTCTCCAACAAATTCAGGCGGAATGGTTTCTAATCAAACCCTTGTTACAACTTATGCAGGTTCAGGATTAGAAGGTTCTACCAATGGCAATGGTATTCAAGCTAGTTTTAATTTGCCAACTGTAGTGACGGTAGATGCATCAGGAATTGTTTATGTGGTTGATAGAATCAACCATTTAATTAGAAAAATAACCACCAATGGCGATGTTACCACTTTTGCAGGAACTGGTTTGGCAGGTTCAACCGATGGATTGGGCACAGTAGCTAGTTTTAATTATCCAGATGCAGCAGTATTAGACTCAAACGGCAATCTTTTTGTAACCGACCAAAGTAATCATAAAATCAGGAAAATTACACCAGAAGGATTAGTGAGTACTTTTGCTGGTTCAGGAACTATTGGTGCTACAGACGGACAAGGAATTAACGCAAAATTTTATTATCCTGCAGGAATTGCTGTTGATGCTAATAATAATTTATTGGTTGCAGATTATGGAAACAATAAAATCAGAAAAATCACTCCAGAAGGTTTGGTGAGTACTTTTGCTGGTTCTGGTGTTTCTGGAACTTTAGACGGAAATGTTTTGACTGCTCAATTTAATGGCGCTACAGGAGTTTGTGTAGATAGTTTTGGGACAGTTTTTGTTGCCGATTATTTCAATAATACTATTAGAAAAATTACTACATCTGGAGAAGTGACAACTTTAGCAGGAAACGGAACGCCTGGCTCAAGTGATGGTTTTGGTGCTAATGCTAGTTTTCATTATCCAGCAATTATAGCTGTTGATGCTCAAAATAATTTATTTATAACCGATGAACAAAACCATAAAATCAGAAAAATATTGGTTACTGGCGAAGTAACCACTTATGCTGGTACAGGAAATTTGGGTGCAACTGATGGCGCAACTAATGTGGCAGAATTTAATTTTCCGACTGGTGTTTTTGTAGATGTGTTTCAGAATATTTACATAGCTGATTATGGTAATAATAAAATCAGAAAAATAAAAACCTACGGATATTCTATTGTACCAACATTGCCTGCAGGATTGGTTTTTGACGCTAATACTGGAACAATAAGTGGTACTCCAACAACTTCGTTTCCAACTACAAATTTTACCGTAACAGCATCTAATATTTCTGGAGAAAGTACTTTTATCTTGACTTTAGAAGCCAATCAATTATCAACCGAAGAATTCCAACAATCAAGTATCAAATATTACCCAAATCCTGTCGAAAACACTTTGCAGATTTCGAGTTCAGAAAAAATGAATTCCATTACTGTATTAAATATTCTTGGTCAAGAAATCAAGAAATATTTGGTAAATGAGAATGCTTCAAAAATTGATTTTTCTACATTAGAAAGTGGTATTTATTGGGTTAAAGTGAAAACAATTTCAGGTGAGAATAGTTTTAAAATAAATAGAAAATAAAAAGACTTCCGTTTTTAGGAAGTCTTTCATTTATATAAAATTTGGAATAGCTTAATAACTCATTTCAACTATTTCTTTTACTTTTTCTAAGGTAATGTTTTGTTTTTCGCCAAGTGTTTTCCAACCTCTTTCATCAAAACGGTTTACAATAAAATCAGCGGTGTTTTTAAAATCGGTTGCATTTTCAGAAAGTTTGGTTTTCATTCCCATAAGATGAAAAAATTCAACCGTTTTTTCTATGGCTTGGTTGGCTTTTTCATCTACTGTTTTTCCTGAAACATTCCAAATGCGTTCTCCGTATTGTGCTAGTTTGTCTTTTTTGGTTTCAAACATTACTTTGTATAAACTTGGAGCTATAATTGCCAATGTTCTCGCATGGTCGATTTCGTAAAGAGCAGTTAATTCGTGACCAATCATATGCGTTGCCCAATCACTCGGAACTCCTTTTTGAATCAACCCATTTAATGCCATTGTAGCACACCACATATAATTGGATGCTAATTTATAATCGGCAGGATTTTCAACCACATCGGGACCAATTTCTACCAAAGTTTGCAAAATTCCTTCCGCAATTCTGTCCTGTAACAAAGCATCGTGAGGATAAGTTAGATATTGTTCCATAACGTGCGTAAAAGCATCAATTACACCGTTTTGAATTTGTCTTTTTGGCAACGAAACAATAAAAGAAGGATCACAAATAGAAAATTTCGGAAACAAAGCACTTCCGCCAAGAGTTAGTTTTTCGTGCGTAGCTTCTATTGTAATTACGGCACCCGAATTCATTTCTGAACCTGTTGCAGGAATAGTCAAAACAGTTCCAAACGGAATTACTTTTGACAAATCTGTAAATAAAATTCGGTTTTTAAGAATATCAATAGGATTTCCTTCAAATTGAACGGCACCAGAAATAAATTTTACCCCATCAATAACGCTTCCGCCACCAACAGCAAGTATAAACGTGATTTTTTGTTCTCTAATAATTGCAACAGCTTTCATCAAGGTTTCAAAACGCGGATTGGGTTCGATACCACCAAACTCAACAACTTCAAAACCAGAAAGTGCTTTTTTTACTTGGTCATAAACGCCATTTTTAAAAATACTTCCGCCACCATAAGCCAATAATATTTTGGCATTTGCTGGAATAAGTTTTGATAATTTTTCGGTTTGACCTTTTCCGAAAATGTAGTTGGTAGGATTGTATAATTCGAAGTTCAACATAGTATTTATATTTAGAACTGCAAATTTACAAAACGAATGAAGGAACGAATGGTAAAACTATGTTAAGGTATCGTTTTACTTTTTATAAAAATTATTATGGTCAATATATTCCCATACTTTCTCTGACAATAACGGACGAATATTTTTTTTGTTTTTGATGCTGTCCCGAATAAAAGTCGAAGAAATTTCAACTATAGGTGCATCAATTTTATGAATTCTTGGATGGTTTTTTAAATCTAGATTTTCATTTCCTACTGAAAGTCTTGGATAAATATAAATAGCGTGATTTTCTAAAATATACTCGTAGTTTTTCCATTTATGAAGCGACTTCAAGTTGTCTTCACCCATAATCAAAGAAAACTCGTGTTGTGGAAATTTTTCTTTTAAATAAGCTAATGTATTGACGGTATAATTGGGTTGAGGTAACTTAAACTCAATATCTGAAGGTTTAATTTTTGGATACTCTTCGGTTGCCAAATGTGCCAAATGCAATCTTTGATAATCATCAAGCAAAGTGTTTTTTTCTTTATGCGGATTGTGTGGCGTTACAACCAACCAAATTTGTTCTAGCTCAGAATGTTCTGCCATATGATTGGCAATTATCAAATGACCAATATGAATAGGGTTAAACGTTCCGAAATACAATCCGATTTTCATAAATTAAAAATTAGCTTCCTTTACAAATTCTTTGACTAATAAATAGGCTTCTTCTTTGGCAATATCCAAATCATAATTCTTGATAATTTTATCAAATTGCGGTGCAGTTGCTAGTTCTACGTGAGCTTTTGCAATACGCATATTGATTTTATCATCTGTTTCTGTAGACCGTTCTTTTAAACGTCTTTTAAGTTCATCAACACTTGGTGGTTTAACAAAAACAGCTAATGTTTCTTGAGGGAATTTAGATTTTATGCGCAATCCGCCAGCAACATCAATATCAAAAATAACGTTTTTTCCTTTTGCCCAAATGCGTTCTACTTCACTTTTCAGCGTTCCGTAAAAATTATCACGATAGACTTCTTCCCATTCAACAAAATTTTCGGCTTTGATGTGTTTCTTAAACTCTTGAATGGTCATAAAATAATATTCTTTTCCGTTTTCTTCTTCGCCACGTGGTTCACGTGTAGCAGCAGAAATCGAAAACTCAAGATTTAAGTCTTCTTGTGTAAGCAAATGCCTTACTATGGTGGTTTTTCCCGAACCTGATGGTGCTGAGAATACTAATAATTTTCCTTTGTTCATTTTATGCTGAATTTATTTCAGTATCTGTATCTAGTCTTTATCCTTACTCTTTTTTACAACACATTCAAAACCTGCTCCTTAATTTTTTCTAATTCATCTTTCATCATAACTACTAATTTTTGCATACCAGAATGATTAGATTTAGAACCCATTGTATTGATTTCTCTTCCAATTTCTTGGGTAATAAAACCCAATTTTCTACCGTTGGCTTCAGTTCCAGAAAGAGTTTCGGTAAAATAATTTAAATGGTTTTCTAATCGTACTTTCTCCTCAGTAATGTCATATTTCTCAAGATAAAAAATCAATTCTTGTTCAAATCGATTTTCATCTACATTCGTTTGAAGTTCATCAAGAGCGGTGCGAAGTCTAGTTTTTACAGTTTCTATTCTTTCTTTATCAAATGACAAAGCATCATTCATAAATTGACGAATATTACCAATTCTAAACAAAAATTCTTTCTCTAATGCCAATCCTTCGTCTTGACGAAAAACACCAATATTTACTAATCCTTCTTTGATTACTTTTTGAATTTCGGCCCAATCATTTTCGTCAATTTCATCACGTTCCGTTTTTAAAGCATCGGGCATTCTAACAGCCATTTTCATCAACTCAGTTTCATCCGCATCAGCAATTACTTCCTTCATTTGGTTGATGTAGGCTTTTACAATCGGTACATTTATTTTGGTAGATGTTTGCTCACCAGTCATTTCAATAAAAATCGAAAAATCAATTTTTCCACGTTCTAACTTCAAGGCAATTTCATTACGCAAACCCAATTCCATCTCGCGATAGATAGAAGGCATTCTAACATTTAAGTCTAAACCTTTGCTGTTAAGTGATTTTACTTCTACTGTAATTTTTTTGGTTGGTAATTGCAAAGTTGCTTTTCCAAAACCTGTCATTGATTGTATCATATATTTTTTAAAAGTCCTCAAAGATAAGGAAAAATGGTTGTTTTATCTGTTTTGAAATTAACTCAAAGCTTTCATTACTTGAAGCATATTCTGTTGACTATTGCCTATGTAAATTTTAGAATCAATAATAAAAACAGGTCTACTTATAAAAGTATAGTGTTCTAAAATGTATTTTTTAAAATCAGCTTCTGTCAATGATTTGTTTTTTAAATCCATCGATTTATAAAGTTGTGCTTTTTTGCTAAAAAGAGCTTCGTAACTTCCAGATAATTGATACATTTCGTCTAATTCTGATTCAGAGATAGGATTTTGTTTGATATCATGAAAAACCAAATTATTATCCTTAGGCAAGGATTTGATGATTTTTCGACACGTGTCACAAGATGCAAGATAATATACTTTGTTCATAATTATTGAAATTTACTTTTGCAAATAAAATTCATTTCGATGCTAAATTGATTATTTTTATCAAAAAAATAGAATCGTGCAACAAATTTTTGACATCACAGAAACTAGTAGAAAAGTATTGCTACAGTTTTTAGAAAAATATTCTGTAGAAGAATTAAATAAAATTCCAGAAGGTTTTTCTAATAATATCATTTGGAATATAGGACATATTATTGTTGTACAACAAATGTTGGTCTATAAATTATCTGGTTTGCCTATGATGATTTCAGACGAAATGATTGAAAAATTTAAAAAAGGAACCAAACCAGAGCACGAAGTAAATCAGCAAGAAATAGATGAAATAAAAGCATTGCTTTTTGAAACTATTAATAAAACAAAAATTGATTTTAATGAAAACAGATTTAAAACCTATAATGAATTTACCTCAATGTCGGGTTATACTATGAAAACGGCCACAGACGCAATTGCATTCAACTATTATCATGAAGCGCTTCACACCGGAATCATAATGCAAATTCGGAAGTTTATTTAGTTTTTTTTCATTAAAAAATTCGAGATACTTCAATGAAAAATAAAAGAATTGTTTGGTAATTTGGGCTAATTTCAATCAAAAATTTACCTTTGCAAAAAAATAATTCAAAAAATGAAATTCAACACCAAAGTTATACACGGCAACCAACATCATGACCCAAGTACTGGAGCAGTGATGCCACCAGTTTATCAAACCTCAACGTTTGTGCAAACAAGTCCAGGAAAACCAGTAAATCCAGATTACGAATATTCTCGTGCTGCAAACCCAACACGATCGGCATTGGAAAACGCATTAGCAAGCATTGAAAATGGAACTCGAGGATTGGCTTTTTCTTCGGGATTGGCAGCAACAGATTGCGTTTTGCGTTCTTTTAAAGCTGGAGACGAAATCATTGCAATGGATGATTTGTATGGCGGAACTTACAGAATGTTTACTCGTATTTACAAAGATTCAGGAATAAAATTCCACTTTGTAGATATGAATGATATCGAAAAATTCAAATCATTAATCAACAGCAATACCAAATTGGTTTGGGTAGAGACGCCTACAAATCCTTTGATGAAATTGGCAGACATTCAAGAAATTGCAAAAATCACCAAAGAGAAAAAAATTCTTTTTGCTGTCGATAACACATTTGCAACTCCATATCTTCAAAAACCATTAGATTTAGGTGCAGATATCGTGATGCATTCGGCTACAAAATACCTTGGAGGACATTCAGATGTTATTGCTGGAGCTTTAATTATAAAAGATGAAGAACTAGGAAATCAACTGCATTTTCAACAATTTGCAACAGGAGCAACACTTGGACCAATGGATAGTTTCTTGGTGCTAAGAGGAATAAAAACATTGCATCTAAGAGTACAACGTCATTGTGAAAACGGAGAAAAAGTGGCGGCTTTTTTAAACAATCATCCTAATGTAGAACGTGTGTATTATCCGGGTTTACCAAGTCATCCGTATCACGACATTGCCAAAAAGCAAATGTCTGGTTTTGGCGGAATGGTATCGTTTACTTTCAAATCAGGAAAAAAAGAAGATGCAATTCGATTTCTTGAAAAATTAAAAGTTTTTACCCTTGCAGAATCTCTTGGCGGTGTTGAATCGTTGGCCAATCATCCAGCCTTAATGACTCACGCTTCTATTCCAGAAGATAAACGAAAAGAAGTAGGAATAACGGATGACTTAGTAAGATTAAGCGTAGGAGTTGAAGATATAGACGATTTGCTTTCAGACTTAGAACAAGCATTTAGATAAAAACAAAAAAGTCCCGAAATTAAATCGGGACTTTTTTTATACTTATAATTTGTATCCTATTGTAAATAGTAGATATATCCAACATTAAACCAAACAAGCCAATCGTTTGATTTGTTTTCAGGATACAAAGCAGGATTAGGATTTAACCCATCTACCCAGTTAGAAAAATAATATTGCATACGCACATCAACAATTAAATCTGATAACGGAGCTAATTTGTAACGTGAACCTACACTTGCTACTACAGACCAAACCGTTCCACCATCATTTTGAGTGGCGTTATAATATTTGACAGGTGTTGTAGCAGGAGTATTTAATTTTCCTAAAGTAGAAGAAGCACTTGGGTCATAAAAACTAAACTGTCCTCCAAGACTTACATAAGGTGCTAATGAACCTACTTGTGCGGTAAAATCTCTAATACTTAATGGGAAATATTCTAATTGCATTCCAATATTAGTAACAGCAGTACTACCTCTCATGGCTCGCAATTGTCGATTGAAAAGTTTCTTTTTATCGTTTGCAACAAACTCACCAAAATGTCTAAGTTCTGTTTTGTTGTAGGATAATTCACTTCTTAATTTAAAGTGATCATTAAAATAAGTTTCAGGTGTATAACAGTTACAATCTGCTTTGTATGAGAAATTCAAGTAATGAATAAGTCCAATACCATATCCAGTATTTCCTGCATTAGTACTAAAATCGTGTCTTTCACCATAATCAGATTGAAAAGCTACTGGCCCAATAATTGCGCCGACTTCATGAGAAAAACCATATTGAGCATTTGCTTCATTTGAATAACCAAATAAAAGCAAGAGAGTTATGATGACATACTTGGGCATTTGCATATAAATTAATTCAATTCTCGACAAATATATAAAAACAAAATTCACTTCTAAAATAAAATAAATAAATACTTATTTTTAAAGTAAAAAAAACACCATTTATCATAAGAAAGGCTGTTTTTAGTCACTTAAATTGCTTTTTTCTTAACAAAAAAATAATTTATCTTAGAATTTAAAAAAAAACTTTCTCATAATTCATTAAAATGTATATTTGTCAGCAATTAACGAAAACGTTTTCTTAAACGTTATTAACCTAATAATTATGTCACAAAGTATTCAATCTTTTGTTGAAGCAGTTGCTAAAAGAAATCCAAATGAGCCTGAATTTATGCAGGCAGTTCACGAAGTTGCTGAAACAGTAATTCCGTTTATCGAGGAAAATAAAAAATACCAAAACAAAATGCTTTTGGAAAGAATGGTAGAATCAGAAAGAATCATCATGTTCAGAGTGGTTTGGATAGATGATGCTGGTCATACTCAAGTTAATAGAGGTTATAGAATTCAAATGAATTCTGCTATCGGACCATACAAAGGAGGAATTCGTTTTCACCCATCTGTAAATTTAAGTATTTTAAAATTCTTAGCTTTCGAACAAACTTTTAAAAATAGTTTGACAACATTGCCAATGGGTGGTGGAAAAGGTGGAGCTGATTTTGATCCAAAAGGAAAATCAGATAATGAAGTTATGCGTTTTTGTCAAGCATTTATGACAGAATTATCTAAGCATATTGGTGGTAATACAGACGTTCCTGCAGGAGATATTGGTGTTGGAGGAAGAGAAGTAGGGTATATGTTCGGTCAATATAAAAGACTTAGAAACGAATTTACAGGAGTATTAACCGGTAAAGGAATTTCTTTTGGAGGATCATTAATTCGTCCTGAAGCAACAGGTTATGGAGATGTATATTTTGCACAAAGTATGTTGGCAACAAAAGGTGATAGTTTTACAGGTAAAATTGTGGTTGTTTCTGGTTCTGGAAACGTAGCGCAATATGCAGCCGAAAAAGCAACTCAACTAGGAGGAAAAGTAGTTACACTGTCTGATTCTGCTGGATACATTTATGATGCTGACGGAATTGATGCAGAAAAATTAGCTTACGTTATGGAAATCAAAAACGTAAATTATGGTAGAATAAGCGATTATTTAAAAAAATATCCAAACGCAAAATATGTTGCAGGAAAACGTCCTTGGGAAGTTAAATGTGATGTAGCTTTACCTTGTGCTACTCAAAATGAGTTGAATGAAGAAGAAGCAAAAACAATGGTTGCAAATGGTTGTATTTGTGTGGCGGAAGGAGCAAATATGCCTTCTACACCAGAAGCTGTAACTGTTTTTCAAAAAGCTAAAATATTATTTGCTCCAGGAAAAGCTTCAAATGCTGGTGGTGTTGCTACTTCAGGATTAGAAATGTCTCAAAACTCATTGCGTTTGAGCTGGACAAGTGAAGAAGTTGACGAAAGATTAAAAAAAATCATGTTAGATATCCACGCTTCTTGCGTACAATATGGTGCTGACGGAAAAGGTTATGTTGACTATGTAAAAGGAGCAAACATAGCTGGTTTTGTGAAAGTAGCTGACGCCATGTTAGGTCAAGGTGTTGTATAAATAAAAGCAATAGTTATAAAAATGCCTTTCATTTACGAAAGGCATTTTTTTTGTATCATATATTAAAAAGACTATAATTCCGTTTGTATTATATTTGTCACATAATTGCTATGAATTTATGAAAAAACTTTTTTTCTACTTTTTATTTCTATTTGTATTTTCGTTTGGGTTTTCTCAGAACAGTAAACTATGGAATAGTTATTTTTCATATTCTGAAATTAAAGACATTTCCGAATCATCAACTAAATTTGTTGCTGCATCAGAAAACGCACTTTTTTCAAAAGATATCGTTTCAGGAACAATAAAAACTACCAATACTATTGATGGGCTTCCGGGGCAAACTATTTCAACAATTTATCACAGCACAATTTTCAAAAAAACACTTGTTGGTTATGAAAATGGGTTAATGGTGGTAATCAATGAAGAAGATGGTTCAATGAAAAACGTGGTTGATATTATTAATAAATCGATACCACCAAACGTTAAAAGAATCAATCATTTTATGGAATATGAAGGTGTCGTTTATATTTCTTGTGATTTTGGAATCGTTCAATATAATATAGAAACACTACAATTTGGAGACACTTATTTTGTAGGAAACAACGGAGCACAAATTGTTGTCAAACAAACAGCTATTTATGACAATAAAATATATGCGGCAACTTTTGTAAACGGAATTCGAGTAGCGTCATTAACAAATCCAAACCTAAACGATTTTAACCAATGGACAACAATAGATGCTAATGGCTGGACTGGAATAGAATCAATTGATAATAAACTCTATGCGGTATCAAACACAGGTTATTTATATACTATACAAGGATTTACTTTCAATGTCCCAACTTATTTGCAAGAACCATCAGTAGATATGAGAAAAAGTGGAGATAATATTATCATCACTACAAAGAATCATATTTATATTTACAATAGTAGTTTAACTCAAATTCAAACCATCAATAACAATCAAATAGTAGATGTTGCAGTAACATTTAGTTGTACTACAATCATAAACGATACAATTTTTATAGGAACTACAGAAAATGGTGTCTTGACCAAGACTTTAACAGGGAATACTTATGACAACATTACTCCAGACGGACCTTTAAGAAATAATATTTTTGCGCTAAGTACCATTTCAAATGGGTTTTGGGCTGTTTTTGGTGGCTATGATTTATATTATAATCCAGATACTTATATAGGGTATGCGGCAACTCAATTTGGCATAAGTAAGTATTCAGATTCAAAATGGAAAAACATTCCATATAGTGAACTTCAAGGCGCAAAAGCACTTTCCAGAATTACAGTTAATCCAGTTAATGAAAAGCAAGTATTTGTAAGTTCGTTTAAATCAGGATTGCTAAAATTTGAAAATGATGCATTAGTTCAATTATACACCGCAGCAAATACTGGTACAGATGGATTAAAAGCCATTACGGGAACTTCTCCACCAGATATTAGAATAAACGGAGCGGCGTTTGACAGCGAAGGTAGTTTATGGGTAACAAATAGTCAAACAACAAGAGGATTAACCGTTTTTAAAAATCAAAACCAATGGCAATCCTTCGATATGCAAAGTGTTAAAGTTTCTGGAAAATTTAATTTTGGAAAATTGACAATTGATAAAAACGGCACCAAATGGATGACTACTAGAAATGATGGTGTAATTGGTTTTAATGAAAAAAACGGTACTGTTTTTAAATCCATGAGAGAAGGTACAGACTTAGGTAATCTTCCAGGAAATTACACAACTATAGCTGCTGTTGATAAAAGAAATCAATTGTGGATAGGTACTTCTAATGGATTAAGAGTATTGCCTAGTGTAGATAATTTTATGTCAGAAGAACAATTAGATACCAATCCTATAATCATCATCGAAGAAAACCTAGCCCAAGAATTATTATACCAACAACCTATTTTTGATATTGTAGTTGATGGAGCAAATAACAAATGGATCGGAACTGCTGATTCAGGTGTTTTTCTGGTCTCTCCAGATGGTCAAAAAACCATACAACACTTTACTATTGATAATTCTCCTTTACCAAGTAACACGATTAACGATATTGATATTGACGGAATTACAGGTGAAGTATTTTTTGCAACTACTAAAGGAATGGTTTCCTTTAAAGGGACTTCTACCGATGCAAAAGAAAACCTCGAAAATGTTTATGTATATCCAAATCCTGTTCGTCCAGAATTTACAGGAACAGTCAAAATTAGTGGGCTAATTGATAGAGCTACAATAAAAATTGCTGACATAGAAGGAAATCTGGTATACGAAACCACATCAGAAGGCGGAACAATAGAATGGGATACAACCGCTTTCGGAAAATACAAAGTAGCTTCTGGAGTATATATGATTTTTATTTCAGCCGAAGACGGTATCGAAACCAAAGTCAAAAAAGTAATGATAATAAGATAATTACGACTTTTGAGAATCGTAATTCGTAATTCAAAAAGCTGTAATTCAGAATGCTTGTTAAAACCAAAGCCATTGTAATCTCGTCTTTAAAATATCAAGAAAAAAGCTTGATTGTAAAATGTTTCACACAATCAGATGGTTTAAAATCCTATTTTGTTCGTGATGCATTTGCTTCAAGAAAATCAAATCAAAAAATCGCCTATTTCCAACCGCTTACTATTCTTGAAATAGAAGCTATTCATAAAAACAAAGGGAGTTTAGAGAATTTCAAAGAAATAAAAATTGCAACTCCGTTTTATTCCATTCATTCTAATGTTATAAAAAGTACGATCGTAATGTTTGTCTCAGAAATTTTACATCATTCCATTCACGAAGAAGAAAAAAACGAACTTCTTTTTGATTTTATAGAAACGGCACTCGACTGGTTAGACAACCATAACGAAGTAACAAATTTTCATCTAATTTTTTTATTAGAAATCACCAAATTTTTAGGCTTTTACCCAGATAATTCCGACACCGATTTTAAGTTTTTCGAAATGATAGACGGAATATTTTCTCCCTTTCAAGGAATAAGTTGCCTCTCAGAACACGAAACCTTTTTGTTTAAAAAACTCATAAACCTAAAATTTGACTCCAACCAAAAAGTTTTCGCAGGAATCGAACGTCAAATCCTGCTCAAAATCCTGCTCGATTATTATGCCATTCATCTCGATGGTTTTAGAAAACCAAAATCACTGGAGGTTTTGAAAGAAGTTTTTTCTTAAAAAAAACAATCTGAAAATATCGAATTCTCACTCAAACCCATCGAATTCTAATTCAAACCCATCGAATTCTAATTGGCTTACTTTGACGTGAATATAAATTGTATATTTACGTAAGCAAAAAACATAACCAAAAAAATTATTCTTATGAAAACAAAATTATTTCTAATCTTAATGTTTTTAGGACTCAACAGTTTGGTCTTTGGTCAAGTTACAATTCCTGACACCAATTTCAAAGCAAAATTACTGCAAGCCAACACCGGAATTCAAATTGCCAAAAATCTTGCAGGGCAATGGTTTAAGATTGATGCAAATAGCGACAATCAAATTCAAACCACAGAAGCACAACAAGTAAGTGCGTTATATGTAAACTTTTCAAACATTTCAAGTATTACAGGTATTGCGAGTTTTACCAATTTGAAAGTTTTAAGTTGTTTTAACAATACCATAGCAGGTATTGATGTTTCTGCATTAACACTTTTAGAAGAGTTGTATTGTTATGACAATAGTTTAACCTCGCTTATCGTGACAGGAACAGCATTAAAAAGGTTGGATTGTTTTACTAATTTTCCTCTAACTGCATTAAATCTTTCAGGGTTAAATACTTTAATATATTTAGATTGTAGAAATACTGCTATTTCAAATCTAAACACCTCAAATTTAACTAATTTAGAAACTTTAGATTTTGGAGGAGTTATTATTGTCAACAATAATGGATATAACTCACTACAAACATTAAATGTGTCTGGCTGCACGAGTTTAATTAACATTCCAAACAATATATCAGAATCAAATTTAACTACTGCCAACTTTTCAAATTGTATCGGTTTGCAGAACATTTCTATGATTTTTTGTGTTAATATGAGTGTGTTAAATGTTTTGGGTTGTACTAATCTACAATTTCTTAATATAACTGGTTCTGTTTTAACGAGTTTAAATCTTACCGGATTGTCTAATTTATCTTCTTTAATCTGTACTCAAAGTCAATTAACATCACTAAATGTTTCAGGATTAAGTAACTTATCTAATATAGATTGTTCATACAATCAATTACCTTCATTAAATGTAGCAGGTTTAACCAATCTTACCCAATTAAATTGCTCTTACAATCAATTGTTATCGCTAAATTTGTCAGGATTGTCTAATTTAAATGAATTAAAATGTCAAAACAATCAATTACTTTCTTTAGACCTTTCAGAATGTTATGACATAAGCAATGTTAATTGTCTTAACAATCAATTACTATCAATTTTTATGAAGAATGGTAAAACAGAGTTAATTCAGTTTGAGAACAACCCTATTTTACTATACATCTGTACCGATGAAGGACAAATATCTGCTATTCAAGGTCAAGTAGACCAATTAGGTTACACCAATTGCCAAGTAAACACCTATTGTTCCTTTGTTCCAGGAGGAGTTGTTTATAACATTCAAGGAGTAACCAAGTTAGATTTAAACTCAAATGGCTGCGATGTTAATGATACAAATTTTTCAAATTTAAAATATGATGTTACCAA